>CBDULG010000135.1:0-7912 GCA_965367985.1 uncultured Rhodocyclaceae bacterium | reverse complement strand
TTCGCGCTTTACGGCATCCCGGCGAACGGGTTCGTCGATGCCGACAACGACACGCATGCGGTGCGCGACGACATCGAGTTCGAGCACCTCTGGCACCCTAGCGCGGAGACGCGCCTGGTATGGGGTGCCGGGCTGCGTCGCGACCGTATCAAATCGATGCGGATATTTGATACGGATGACGCGCTCACCCTGCGTGAGTCGCGCCTGTTCGTCAATATGGAATGGCGGCCTACGGCACGATGGACGTTCAACGCCGGCGCCATGCTCGAAGACAGCGACAGCAGCGGAGCGCGCCTGTCACCCAGACTGGCGGCGAACTGGCATGTGACGAAAAGCACCACCGCGCGCGCCGCGCTCAGCCGGGGATATCGCAATCTCGCGCCCTACGAACGCAATGCCGACATCCGTTTTCGCGAAGCGATCTCCGGCGTCGTGCTGCAGCAACGCTTTCAGCCGACGGCCGGCCTTTCGCCCGAGCGCGTTACCACGTATGAGGTCGGATTGCGGCAAGAATGGCTCGGTGGACGCAGCAGCGTCGACCTGCGCGTCTTCGATGAGCGCGTGCGCGACATGCTGCGCCGTGTCACGGTGCCCAGCAATATCACTCCGCTGCCGCCGCCGCTCAACCGCAATGGCGAAACGCCCACCTATGTCGGCGGTGGCTACGCCAATATACGCGGCGCGGAATTGTCGGCAATCCATCGCCCTTCCCATGACAAATGGATTGGCGGGCATTATGCTTACGTCGACATCAACAGCAACGACCGATTTGCCGATGCGACTGCACCGCGTCACACCTATACTCTCTTTGCCGCGACCGACTTGCCTGGCGGCTGGCAACTGAGTGCCAGTCATGGTTTCGTCGGTGGCATGCAGTGGTACGTCAGCGCGGCCGACCGCGCGGACCCCTACCACCACAGCGCGCTGCGCCTCGCGCGGCGCTTCGCTGCCGGACCGTTGCAAGGCGAAATCGCGCTCGGGATGGACCGCCTGTCCGGTTCGGTGGCGGACTTCCTGCCCGATCGGCGCCGCCCCACACAGGGCTACGCGACGCTGCGCATCGCGTACTAGGGCGCTGGGCGGAATGGATGCGCCGAACAGCCCATTGACCGCGGCACGGCCCGCCGCGGCAACCAGGAGATGACGCGGTGAAGCGCTCCGCCCATTGGCTGGCGCACGTGCTGCTCTGGCTCGCCTGTGCCTTTGGTTGCACCGCCACGGCCGGCACGCTGCTTGTCCTCAGCGACGGTTCGCCCGCCTATCGGGCAACTGCCGAGCGCATCGGCGAAGTGATCCGCGCGGCTCGCCCGAGCCTCGTCGTGCGCGTCGCAGAGATTGCCGAAGCGGCAAGCGCGCCGATCGACGACACCACGCTGGTGGTCGCCATCGGCACGCAGGCGGCGCGCCAGATGAGCGAATTTGCGTCGCTGAAACGACTGATCTGCACGCTGCTGACGCGCTCGACTTATTTTGACCTGCCGCCGCCCGCGGCCGGCGCGCAGCGCAGCGCGGTGTTCATCGACCAGCCCGCCTACCGCCAACTGCAACTGATTCGCGCCGCGCTGCCCGATCGTACGCGGCTGGCAATCGTCCACGGCGCAGCGTCGAGCGACGCAGTGGACCGCTTCGCCGAAGTTGCACGCCGCGAAAACATGACGCTGGTGAGCACGCGGGTGGCCGACGCGCAGCAGCTTTACGATGCCCTGCGCGATGTGCTTGACGAGAACACGGTGCTTGTCGCGGTGCCCGATCCAGTGGTGTACAACAATTACACCATCCAGAATGTGCTGCTCACGGCCTATCGTTCGCGGGTACCGGTGGTCGCATTTTCGCCTGCCTATGTGCGTGCCGGCGCGATCGCGGCGGTGTATTCGAGTCCGCAGCAGATCGGCGAACAGGTCGGCCGCATGGTGCTGTCGTTCATCGACGCGCCGGCACTTCCGCCGCCCGCTGATCCTCGATACTTTTCCGTCGCCACCAATCCGCATGTGGCGCGCTCGCTGTCTATTGAACTGCCCGCGGCGGCGCAGTTGGAGACACGGCTCGAAGCCGCCGGGAGCGACGCACCATGAAACATCAGTGGGGCATCCGCGCGCGCATCATCGTGGTGGCGATCGTTCCGGCGATCGTCCTCGCGGCATTCATGATCGTTTACTACACGCAGGCACGTTTGGGGGACATCGAGCACGCCTACACCGACCGCGGCCGCGCACTGGCCCAGCGCATTGCCACGGCCACCGAATACGCGGTATTCACCGACAACCGCGAGGATCTCGCCCGGCTGGTGGAAAGCGCGCGCGCCGAGGCCGACGTGCGCGGCGTACTGATCACCGATAACCGTGGCGTGGCACTGGCGCAAAGCGGAAACGTGGCGATCGACGGACAGATCACCGATATCGGCCGGGCGCAGCAGTACACGCGTGGCGGCGCGGTTCGCTTTCACGAGCCGATTTTTCCGACCCGGCTGACCGTCGATGGACAGGTCTTCGATACGGGCGACGGGACCGCACCGGCCAGCTTACTGGGCAGTGTGGTGCTCGATCTGTCGCGCCACCGGCTCGATGCGCAGCGAACCGAACTGTTGTGGACCGGCGCCACGGCATTGCTGTTTGTATTGATCGGCAGCGTCGCGCTGGCAATTCGCATGAGCGAGAGTGTCAGCCGGCCGATTCGCGACGTAGCGCGCATCGTCTCGGGCATCGGCGCTGGCGAGCTGAACCAGCGCGTCGCGGTGCGTGGCGGCGGCAGCCTGCGGCGCCTTGCCGAGGGCGTCAATGAGATGGCGGCGCGACTCGAATCATCGCACCGCGACATGGCACGGCAGGTCGAAGAGGCCACCGCTGAGCTGCGCGCAAGCAAGGAAGAAGCCGAGCGCGCCGATCTCGCCAAGTCGCGCTTTCTGGCCGCCGCCAGCCATGATCTGCGCCAGCCGATGCATGCGCTCGGCCTGTTCATCGCCGAACTCGCCGAGGAGGACCACGCGCCGGCAACCCGCCATCTGGTGCGGCAAATCGCCGCCTCGGCCGAAGCGATGGAAGTCCTGCTCGACAGCCTGCTCGACATCTCGCGCCTCGACGCCGGTGCGCTGCAACCGAAGATCCGCGCCTGCCCGGTACAGCCGGTGCTCGACCGCATCGCCAACGATTTTCATGTGTGGGCGGAAGAACGCGGCTTGCACCTGCGCGTGCGCCCATGCGACGCATGGGTGACCACCGACCCGCTATTGCTCGAGCGCATTCTTTCCAACCTGGTCAGCAACGCGATCCGCTACACGCTCGCGGGCACCATTCTGGTGGCCTGCCGAAATGCCGGAAACAATGCGCTCCGCATTGAGGTGCGCGACAGCGGCGCCGGCATCGACGAGGCCGCCCAGCACATCATCTTTCAGGAGTTCGTCCAGCTCGACAATCCCGAACGATCGCGCAGCAAGGGGCTGGGAATCGGTCTGGCGATCGTGCGCCGACTCACGCAACTGCTTGGTCACGGCGTCACACTGCGCTCTGCGCCCGGCCGCGGCTCGGTGTTCGGCGTCACGCTGGCCCGCGCCGCGGCCACCGCGGCACCTTACTCGCCGATCGAACCGCGCGCGCCCGGCAACCTCGAGGGGATTTGCGTGGCCATTCTGGACGACGATCCAATGGCGCTCGAGAGTCTCCACAGTCTGCTCAGCGCTTGGGAATGCGACGTCATCGCGGCGGCGTCGCTGCCCGAACTGCTCAGCGCGCTCGACACCGACCGCTCGCCCGACGTACTCGTTTGCGACTACCGGCTGCAAGGTGATCTGACCGGGCTCGAAGCCATCGCAACGGTGCGCAAGGCCGGCCACGACATCGCCACCACGATCGTCATCAGCGGCGACACCAGCGCGCCAACGCTCGATCAGGTGCGCAGCGCGGGCTTTCCGCTGCTTCACAAACCGGTACGGCCGGCCAAGCTGCGCGCGTTGATGCATCGTCTGGTTGCGCACCCCTCGGGCGACGACACGCCGACGCCGGGCGGCAGCTGAAGCGCCGCGAAAGGGCGGACGACCGCATGGGCGCCGAGCGCGTGCTGCCCTGCGCCGTGCATTTGCACTGGGTGTGGTCTAGTATCCCTTAATAATCCTGTCGAACGCCGAACACAGATCACTGCCGAGGGGGGCTGCATATGTCCAAGCAATCATCGTCCGATCCGCTCGAATTCGTCCGCAACATGTGGAGCAACATGGGCTTCACCCTGCCCGGCATGGTTACGCCCACGCTCGACGCCGATGAGTTGGAGCAGCGCATCACCGACATGAAGGCGGTCGAGGGCTGGCTGCGCATGAACCTCAACATGTTGCAGGCGAGCATCCAGGGGCTGGAAGTGCAGGCTGCCACCCTGTCGACCATTCGCGCGATGGGCGACGCGGTCACGCAGCGGCCGGCCGGCGCCGCCGCGCCAACGGGCGAAATGGCCAATCCGTTCTCCGCCGCCGCGCTGTGGCCGTGGATGCAGGCAAGCAGTGCGGCACCGGCCGAATCCGCACCCGAGCCGGAGCCGGAGGCACAGAAGGCTGCACCTGAGGAAACGCCAGCGGAAGATGCCGCGCCGCAAGAAAGCGATGCCAGCATCGCCGGCGCCAATGCCGCCGAAGCCTTTGCGAGCGCGGCCGTCGCGGCTTCGAAGGCTGCCATGTGGCCGTGGCAAATGCTCAACGCAGAAGCGGCCAATCAGACAAAGTCTGCGCCTGCGAAAAAAGCGCCCGCCAAGAAGGCGCCGGCCAAGAAACGCACCGCCGCTGCAAAAGCAAAATCGGGCGCGGCCAGCACCGCCAAGCGGCCGGCCCGCGCCCCGGCGAAAAAGCGCGTACCGGTGAAAAAGGCGTGAATTGAATGACGCGGGTTGATATGTGCCGCCGCGGCGGCACCTATCAACCCGTGCCGAGCACACCGAGCCAGAAGGTCAGCGTAGCCACGGCGGCCACCGTGGTGGCCGAGATCAACCAGGCCACCCCGGGCCCATCGCCGCCCATGCGCATCGCGAGGATGTAGGCCGATGACGCCGACGGCAACGCGGCGAACATGACCGCGACATCGCGGGCGACACCCTCAAGACCGAACAGTGGCGCGACCAGCCAGGTCACCGCCGGCAGGCACACCAGCTTTACCACCATGATCCACAGCGTGCCGCCCCAGTGGCCGCCGATGCGCCCCCAGCGCAAGGCCGCGCCCACCGCCAGCAAGCCAAGCGCAATCGACGCATCGGCTAAACGCGCCAGCGCATCGCGGCCCGGCACGGGAAGCGACAAGCCGGCGACGTTGAAGGCCAGTCCGGCGAGCGTAGCGAGAATCAACGGATTCTTCAGCAACTCGCGCACCACGCTGGTCTCCCCGTGGCGGGCCAGCATGCCGACCGCCATGAGATTGGCGATCGGCACCATGGTGCCGCACAGCACGCCCATCGTCGCAAAGCCCGCCAGCCCATGCACCTTGCCGGCGATCGCCATGCCGATGTAGGTGTTGAAGCGGTAGGCGCACTGCAGACGCGACGCATAGGTGAGGCCGCTCACGCCCATGATCGGCCGGCCCGCAAGTCCCAGGCCAAAGCCCGTGAGCATCACGACCGCGCCGGTCATGAAGAGCGGCAAGGTGGTGTCGAAATCGATCTCGGCACCGGCCAGTGCGGAAAACAGCAGCGCGGGAAAGAGGACGAAATACACCAGCTTTTCCAGCCCGGGCCAGAAGATGTCGTCGAAACCGCCAAAGCGGCGCAGCAACACGCCCAGCGCGATCAGCGAAAAGTCCGGCAGCAGCAACAGGAAAGCGTCCATGCGGAAAAGCATACCTGTGGCGTGCTACCCGTGGAAGGCAAGTGAACGGCCGCGGGCTCTTTGCGGCGCGATTGACGAAGCCTGTCGCTTGACGACTTCAAGCTACCGGCTACATGCGGTGGTCGAAATAATCGCCGTAGCGCGCCACGTAGTCGGTGCTGGCGAGCGGCGTGTGAAAGCCGCGGCGCCCCGCAAAATCCGCAGTGGCAGGCGTCTTGCCATCGGCCAGGTACGCGCCGCAGACCCAATCGCCTTCGCTCGCCGTGGCTGCTGGCAGTTCGGCACGGGCGCCTTCACGCTTGGCCATCACGCACATTTACTGAAGATCGCCCTTGATCGCGACGCGCGCGCGAACGGGCGTGTCACCGCCGTGATGAACCCGCTTATGCGGGGGCGATGGCGCCTACGAGAATGACCGGCCCGGTGGGCGCGCCGGTGGGCGAGCCGCCAGCCGGTTCGACCGACACCGCCAGTTTGGCGCCCGCAGCGAATTGGCCGACCAGCGCCGCGGGCACCGGCACACGGCCGGCGAGCTGGCCAAATACGGCGATCGAACGCGGCGCCGTGCCGTCGGGCGGCAACAGCCACAGCTCGTAACTCTTCTCGCGCCCGGCTTCGACCACCCGATCAGCTTCGAGCGACAGCCAGCGGCCGTCGTCGGAGAGCGAAGCGACCACGCCCGCGGCGCCTTCACCGCTTTCCAGCGTGGCGATCGGCTGCATCGGCGACAGCGTGGGTTCGCGCTCGATCAGCGTGACACCCACCCACACGGTAAGTGCCGCGGTAGTCGCCAGCGCCCAGCCGCGCCACACGCCGACACGCGCATACCACGGCGTGCGGAAACGGCCGAGGTCAAGGTCACGCGAGATGCGGCGCCAGGTCGATGTGCTTGGTGCCATGGCAATGGCCTCGCTCGGACGGGGGGTAAACAGGTTCTGCCACGCTGCCAGACGGTGCGCCACGGCGGGCTCTTCTTCGAGCGCCCGGCTGAATCGGCGACGCGCCGGGCCACGCAAGGTGCCGAGCAGGTATTCGCCGCACAGGGCGTCGAGATGGCGCGAGGTGGCGAGCTTCATGGCGCCCCCATACAGGCATCGACACACTGCTTGAGGCTTTGCATGCCGCGCCGCGCCCACGCCTTGACCGTGCCCAGCGGGCGCGACAGATGCTCGGCAAGTTCGCCGTGACTGAGGCCGTGCAGGTAGGCGAGCACCAGCGTCTGGCGCTCGGCGCTTTTCAGTTGGGCAAGGCAGTCGCGCAGCCAGTGGCGCACCTGCTCGCTGGCGGCGTTGTCCTCGCCCGAAGGCGACCAGTCGAAGAGCCGGTCGAGCGCATCGCTGTCGCCCTCGGTGTCGATTGCGATGACGCGCGACACGTCGGCACTGCTCACCACGTCGATCGCCCGGTTGCGCACGATGGTCGCCATCCAGGCGACCGGGCGGGTCGCCGCCGGATCGAAGCGGGGCGCGGCATGCCAGATCTTGATGAAAGCGTCGTGCAACACCTCTTCAGCCAGTTCACGCCGCCCGGTGATCTTGAAAGCCACGCCGAGCAGCACCGGCGCGCTGAGCGCGTAGAGCTGTTCGAAGGCATCGGCATCGCGCGCCGCGCTCAGCAGAATCAGCCGCCGGATTTCGATGTCGTCGAGCATGCACTCCACCCCGGCGCGCCAGGTACGCCGTGTATAGAGTTTACGCGCAATCGCCTTTTTTGGATGCACGCGCGCGCAGCGCGGCACCGTCCGCATCGAGCGACGGCGCGGGCCGCACATCGTCCGCCTGCTGACGGGGCAGACCGAAGGGCGCCGCAAACTGACGCCGCCCGCCGACCTCGATCACCATGCCACGCGCCTGCAATTGCGGGTCGGCGAGGCTTTCGTGCAGCCGCAGCACGGGCGTCACGCAGCAATCGACCGCATCGAACAGTGTCGTCCATTCGGCCATGCTGCGGCTGCGGAAGATCGCCCCAAGCTGCTCGCGCGCCCAGGCGCCGTCAGCGCCGGTGCTTAGATGAAACGCTTTGAGATCCGGGCGCCCGAGCGTGTCACAGACGCGCAGCCAGAACTTTTCCTCGAGCGCGCCAACCGCCATGTAGCGGCCGTCGCGCGTTTCGTACACGCCA
>CBDULG010000134.1:0-7914 GCA_965367985.1 uncultured Rhodocyclaceae bacterium | reverse complement strand
TTGATTTAAGGACATGACGATGAGTAACGGTACGATCGTACAAAGTATCGGCGCCGTGGTGGACATCCAGTTCCCGCGCGATGAAATGCCCAAGATTTACGAGGCCCTGAAGCTCGAAGAGGCCGACGCCACCTTTGCCGAAGTGGGCTTGACCTTCGAGGTTCAGCAGCAACTCGGCGACGGTGTGGTGCGCACGATTGCGATGGGTTCGTCCGATGGACTGCGACGGGGCATGAAGGTGTCAGGGACTGGCGGCCCGATCTCGGTGCCGGTTGGCGAAGGCACCTTGGGACGCATCATGGACGTGCTGGGCCGCCCGATTGATGAAGCCGGCCCGATCGAATCGGACGAGCTGCGTGGGATTCATCAATCGGCGCCGAAATTCGATGAATTGTCGCCATCGGTGGAATTGCTCGAAACCGGCATCAAGGTGATCGATCTGATCTGCCCGTTTGCCAAAGGCGGCAAGGTCGGATTGTTTGGCGGCGCCGGTGTGGGCAAGACAGTGAACATGATGGAGTTGATCAACAACATCGCCAAGCAGCACGCGGGCCTGTCGGTGTTTGCCGGCGTGGGTGAGCGCACGCGCGAAGGCAACGACTTCTTCCATGAGATGAAAGATTCGAACGTGCTCGACAAGGTGGCGATGGTGTTCGGTCAGATGAACGAACCTCCGGGCAACCGCCTGCGCGTCGCGCTGACTGGACTTACCATGGCCGAGCGTTTCCGCGACGATGGCCGCGATATTCTGTTCTTCGTCGATAACATTTACCGCTACACACTGGCCGGCACCGAAGTTTCAGCGCTGCTCGGCCGGATGCCTTCGGCGGTGGGCTATCAACCGACACTGGCAGAAGAAATGGGGCGCTTGCAAGAGCGCATCACCTCGACCAAAGTTGGCTCGATCACCTCAATCCAGGCGGTCTATGTGCCTGCCGACGACTTGACCGATCCGTCACCCGCCACCACCTTCCTGCATCTCGATTCGACCGTGGTCCTGTCGCGTGATATTGCATCGCTCGGTATCTACCCGGCGGTCGATCCGCTCGATTCGACCTCGCGCCAGCTCGACCCGCTGGTTATCGGTGAAGAGCACTACAACGTCGCACGTGGTGTTCAGCAAACCTTGCAGAAATACAAGGAGTTGCGCGACATCATTGCCATTTTGGGTATGGACGAGCTTTCGCCCGAAGATAAATTGGCAGTTTCCCGGGCGCGCAAGATTCAGCGCTTCCTGTCGCAGCCCTTCCATGTTGCGGAGGTCTTTACAGGCTCGCCCGGAAAATACGTTACGCTCAAGGACACCATCAAAGGTTTCAAGATGATTGTCGAGGGCGAATGCGATGCGCTGCCCGAGCAGGCGTTCTACATGGTGGGCGGTATCGAAGAGGTCTTCGAGAAGGCCAAGACGCTCCAGTAATCTGCACAATGCCCCGCGCGCTCGCGCGGGGCTGTCACGGAGGTTGGAATAATGGCGATGACAGTGCATGTCGACATCGTGAGTGCGGAAGAGGAAATTTTTTCGGGATTGGCCGAGTTTGTCGCCCTTCCGGGCGAGTCGGGCGAGTTGGGAATCCTGCCCGGGCACATGCCGCTCATGACGCGTATCAAACCGGGCGCAGTGCGAGTCAAGGTGCCGAACCAGACGGAAGAAGAGTTGGTTTTCGTCGCGGGCGGCCTGCTGGAAGTACAGCCCGGACTCGTCACGGTGCTGGCCGACACGGCAATCCGCGGCAAGGATCTAGACGAAGCGAAGGCGCTCGAGGCGAAGAAGCGCGCTGAAGAAGCATTGCAGAACAAGAATGCCGAGATCGACTACGCGTCGGCTTCCGCCGAACTCGCCGAGGCGATCGCCCAACTCGCCGCAATCAAGAAAATGCGAAATCCGCGGCACTAATGGGCTGTATTCGTGCGAAAAAAAAGCAGCCAGTCGGCTGCTTTTTTCTTTGCGCCCTCGGACGCGCTCTCAATGTTGGCGCTGCACTAGTGGACGCTGAGGCGCGCAATGCGTTTGTCGAGTCGCGCCATATCGTTGCGCAGGTGCAGCAGCTGTTCCTGCAGAGCCTGCATTTCGGTCCTTGCGACGAGCATTTGGCCCTCGTGGACGAGGTACTCGCCCGCGTTACGTGCCAACCGCGCTCCGGCTTCGGGAACCGCCCGGCCGCCTTGCGCCATGGCAAGGTCAAGGCGGCGCCCGATGATCGGACCGAATACTTGCGCGAGATCCGCTTCGCGATCCCATTTCAGGTGGCGGAATATAAAACCCAGGGTGTCGGCGATGTCCGCATTGCCCTGAATCTTGACATGACTCATCAATTCGTCGATGCCGCCGCCCAGCAGCGCGCCGGCCGCGTCGCCGGCAATCGCAATCGTCGCATCCGTGCCGTCTTCGCGCGAGGCGTCCGAAAGGAAGCCATCCCTGGTAATCGCAAATCGCAGCGTCACTCCAAATGCCTCGATCGCCACCACCGACTCCGCGTGCGAGCCAAGTCGGCGTCGTGCCCACGCATGTTGCCCGAGCAGGTGGTTGATCGCCGACAGGGCGACGCTATTGAGCACGGCGCCGGTCAATGCGCTTGTTGAATTCCCGACACCAGCCAGCCGCCCTCCGCATGTTGCGGTTTTGTCAGGTGCCATACTTCATCGAACGCCGATGGTGCGGCGTCAGCCTCTTCGCGGATCAGGCCGTGGAAACGCACACTGACGATGTAACGGTCGTTCTCTTCGGCGACTTCGAGGACGTCGGCGTTAAGTTCGACGACATCGGTCTTTTGTTCAGCGCCAGCGCGCTCGTCGTACTGCATCTTGACCTCGGCGAATACCTCCGGCGTCGTGAACGCGCGGATGTCATCCAGATTGCCGATGTCGTAGGCGGCCTGCAGGCGCACGAAATTGAGTTTTGCCTGACGAAGGAAGCTCGTTTCGTCGAAATCGGCGCGTGACGCCGTAGCGCCGCCGCTCGCCGCAGCACCTGCCATCCCCCCAGACTGCGGTGGCGGTTGCGGGATGCTCTGCGCGTGCCCGGCATATTGCATGCCGGCCTGCGTCTCAGTACGCGGCCGCGTGAAGCGACGGAACAGGGCAATGGCGGCGAAGGCCAGCAACGCCAGCAGGAAAAAGCTTGCCATCTCTTCGCCAAGACCAAGGTGAGAGAAAAGTGCGGCCAGCCCGAGGCCCGCAGCCAGGCCGGCAATCGGACCGAGCCAGCTATTGCGGCGCGGTTGCGCGGCGTTCGCAGCGCCACGCTGTGGCGTGGCCGGCGCGGCCTTGGGTGCCGGCGCACTGCGTTGCATGCCGAGCGAGCGGCCGCCGCCGAAGCGGCGCGCCTCGGACTCTTCCGCAATAAAGCCAAAGGTCAGGAAGGTGGCAAACACTGCGACCAGAAAACGTGTCATTTCAAACTCCAGTGGGTACAGCAAAGCTCAATGCGCTTTCCGACCGGCGCAAACGCATTCGCGTCGCGCGATCGGGTGCGGAAGCGGGTCTTACAATTTGTAGCCGCGATGAAGCGCGACTACGCCGCCGCTCAGATTGAAGTAGTCGACCCTGTCGAGGCCGACTTGTTCCATCATCGACTTGAGTGACTCCTGATCGGGGTGCACGCGAATCGATTCAGCGAGGTAACGATAGCTGTCAGCGTCACCCGCGACGTGTTTGCCCAGCCAGGGCAACACCTTGAATGAGTAACGATCGTAGAGCGGTGCGATCGGTTTGGGCACATGCGAGAATTCGAGCACCAGCAGGCGGCCCCCGGGTTTGAGTACGCGGCGCATTTCGGCCAGCGCGTTCTCCATGTGGGTCATGTTTCGCAGGCCGAAAGCGACGGTGACACAGTGGAAGTGATCGTCGGGAAACGGCAGCTTCTCGGCGTCGCATTGCGCCACCGGAAGTGGTATCCCGCTATCGATGAGCCGGTCGCGTCCCTGCGAAAGCATCGCGCCGTTGATGTCGGTCAGCCACACCTCGCCACTCGGGCCGACGCGCCGCGCGAAGGCAAGGGACAGGTCGGCCGTGCCGCCGGCGACATCCAGCACTTTGTCTCCCGGGCGCACACCCGCGAGTTGGATCGTGAATGCCTTCCACAGTCGGTGCATTCCGAGCGACATGAGGTCGTTCATGATGTCGTAGCGGCTGGCGACGGACGAAAACACACCGGCGACCCGCTCGGCCTTCTTCGATTCGGCGACTGATTGGTAGCCGAAATGTGTCGTTTTTTCGTTCATCCGTGGCCGTGCTTGCTACCGCATGCCGGTGCGGCCTTTGCGGCGGTGGTATCGATGTCGCGGCTGGCGCCGGCCGTCTCGAGGCGTTCGAGATAGGCTTGCCACAGTGCTTCATGGCGTTGGCCCAAGTCCGCGAGATAGTCCCACGAATAGAGCCCGCTGTCGTGGCCGTCGGAGAAGACCAGCTTAAGCGCGTAGTTGCCGACCGGTTCCGCCCTGATGATGTTCACCGCGCGCTTTCCTGTTTGCAACACTTCCTGCCCCGGACCGTGGCCGCGCACTTCGGCGGACGGCGAGAAGACGCGCAGAAACTCAAACGGCAAGCGATAGCGTTCGCCATTGTCGAAGGCGAGTTCGAGCACCCGCGATTCGGTATGTACAACGATGTCGGTCGGCAGGGGCGTCGTATTGTCGAGACCGGCCATGAAGGGGTTGCGGCGTGCGCCGCGCCTTGGTTTCGCGATGTGTAATCATACCCCGATGCACGCGGCAGCGGGTCCATGCGCCGCGCGTATGTTGCCGCGTGATGACGCGTCATAAAACCGTCAACTTGATGCAATACACTGTGCGCATCCTACCGGAGCCGTCACCATGCCAGCCAATATCCTGCTTGTCGAAGACGAACCGGCCATCCAGGAACTGATTGCCGCCAACCTGGCGCGTTCTGGCCATCATGTGGTGCGTACCGCCGATGCCGAAACGGCGTTACGCATCGTGCGCGATGCGCTGCCCGACCTGATTTTGCTCGACTGGATGCTGCCCGGCATGTCGGGCATCGAACTGGCCCGTCGCCTGCGCGCCGAGGAGCGCACACGCGACATCCCCTTGATCATGCTCACCGCGCGCGGCGAGGAGCAGGACAAGGTAATGGGCTTGGAGATCGGCGCGGATGATTACGTCACCAAGCCGTTCAGTCCGCGTGAGCTGGTGGCCCGGATCAAGGCCGTGCTCCGCCGCCGGGCGCCCCAGGCGACCGACGATCCAGTCGAGGCGGGCGATCTGTGCCTTGATCCGGCGACCCATCGCATCACTGCGGGCGCGACCAGCCTGTCCCTCGGCCCCACCGAATTCCGCCTGCTGCATTTCCTCATGACGCATCCGGAGCGTGTGCATTCGCGTACCCAGTTGCTCGATCAGGTATGGGGCGATCATGTGTTCGTCGAGGAGCGCACGGTGGATGTGCACATCCGCCGCTTGCGTTGCGCGCTCGAGCCGACCGGCCACGATTACCTGATCCAGACCGTGCGCGGCAGTGGCTACCGCCTGTCGACGCGGACCGAATCCGCTGCCGCGGCGCGCTGATGCCCGGGTACGAAAGACGCTGACCCTCGACCGGAGCGCGCCATTTCATCCGTTCGACGTGTGTGGTCAGACTTCCTGCTCACCGTGGCGTTGCTCGCCGCGATCGCCATCCCCGTCGGCTCGCTGGTATCGCCGCTCTGGGGTGCCGGCGTAGCGCTTGGCCTGGCGCTCACCGCCCTCGCTTACCATTGTCGGCAACTGGCGGTACTGACCCGCTGGGCGAAATCGCCGGCGGGCGGCCCGCTGCCCAACGCCTCGGGTGCTTGGGAAGGCGTCTTCCGCGCGCTGTCGCGTCGCGCGCGCCAGGCCAGCGCGCTGCGCGAGCGGCTGGGCGCCACACTGGATCGATTTCGCGAGGCGGCTCAGGCCATGCCGGATGGTGTCGTCTTCCTCTCGCACACGGGCGAGATCGAATGGCTCAATCGGCGCGCTGAAGCGTGCTTTGGCCTTGATGCGGCGCGCGACAAGGGTGCGCCGCTGACCAACCTCGTGCGCCAGCCCGACTTCGTGCGTTACCTCGAGTCCAATCTTTTCAACGAACCGTTTCTCTTCCATCCACTTCATCGCCGGGCGGCTGCCCTGCTGGTCCAAGTGATCAGCTTTGGTGACGGGCGCCGAATCGTCATTGCGCGCGATGTTTCGCAGCTCGAGAAACTCGAAAACATGCGTCGTGACTTTGTTGCCAACGTGTCTCACGAACTGCGCACCCCTCTGACGGTGGTTTCCGGCTTTCTTGAAACGGTGCTCGACGCCGAAGACGCGTTGTCGCCCGAAGAGATGCGTACCTATCTGGGCATGGCGAAGGATCAGGCGGCACGCATGCAACGCCTGATACAGGATCTGCTGACCTTGTCGACGCTTGAAACGGATGCGCCCTTACCGCCCGAAGAGGACATCGAGGTCAATGCCCTGGTGCGCGAGATTGCGCGCGAGACTGAAGCGCTTTCCGCGGGCCGCCACGACGTACAGGCCGAGATCAATGGCGCGTGCCACGTCCTGGGTAGCACCAAGGAATTACACAGCGCCTTTGCCAATCTGGCCAGCAATGCCGTGCGCTACACGCCCGACGGGGGATCGATCCATCTCTCGTGGGCAATTCGCGCCGACGGCTGCGGTGAGTATTGCGTCCGAGACAGCGGCATCGGCGTCGCCGCCGAGCACGTCGATCGCCTTACCGAACGCTTTTACCGTGTCGACCGCGGCCGTTCGCGCGAGACCGGAGGCACCGGGCTCGGGCTGGCGATCGTCAAGCATGTGCTGACCCGTCATCAGGGCCAATTGCGGGTGCGCAGCACGCCCGGCAAAGGCAGCGAGTTCTGCCTGCTGTTGCCGGCGTCGCGGGTGATCAGATCCGATCGAGTGTCGTGAACTCGACGCGGTCGAAATTACTGCCGCGCGTCACCAGGCGCGTCAGGCGGACCTGCATCGTCTTGTCGCCGATCTTGAGTTCGACGATGCGTTGTGCCTGATGCCAGCCACCGGGCAGCACCAGGCTGGGCTGCGCCTTGAGCGCCGGTACCGCCGGCAGCAGGAAGGCCAAACGGTAGGGATCGCGCGAGGTCGAGTGCAGGCCGATCAGGCGGGCGGCGACCCCTTCTGGGAGCCCTGGCAGGGTATGCACGCCGAGTGACATGATGCCGTCGGGCCGGTACATCAGCCAGCTGATGCGCGCCAGCAGATAGTGTTCGCCGTCGGGCGGCCGAATGCCGACCAGTTGATGATGCTCGAGACGTTGCGCGCGCGGTTGGCATTGCAGACGGAAACCGCCCACCGATTGATCGACGATCTCCCACACCTGCGGAATGTAGCCGCGCTCGATCGCAATGCGTTTGAGCTCCTCGGGGCGTTGCGGCACTTCTTCGGCCCGTTCGCCGAAGGTGAGCAGCGCGATATCGGTTTGGAGCGGATTGAAGTTGCGCGTGTTGGGGCATTCGAACGGCTTGCCGAGGACGTAGAAGCCGATGGCTTCCCAGCTGGCACACAGCTCGAGGCGGCCGCGCGAGGCGCGACGCTGATAGCGGCGACCCGCGGAGGCCAGCCCCCAAGGGCGGTAAAGCGACAGCAGCAGGCGCGAACCGGACTCGATCGTGCAGTCGTCGCCAAGACCGAGCGAGGATGGCGTGACGCCCTGTTTGAACTGCGTGAGCACGGCCTGAATCTGGCCCGCCAGCCGTGCGCCGTCAAAACGTCGCCGATGGGTCGACGCGGGCAACGTGGCGAGGGGACGCAAGCCACTGTCGCGGCTCAGATCGAGCGCGTAGGTGCCCGGCTTTTCGGTCTCGTCAGGTGAAATCAATGCGCAGTAGGGCGCGAATCGCTGTGCCCAGCGGCATACCCAGTCGAATTCGCGGCGGCTGCGCCCGAATGGGTTGGCAAGGTCCACGAGTAG
>CBDULG010000133.1:0-7927 GCA_965367985.1 uncultured Rhodocyclaceae bacterium | reverse complement strand
CGTCGGGATCGGCGTGAACAACCGGCGAACCAGCTCAAATGGGTGAGTGGTGCGCGGTCGTCGCGTGGCGGGTCGATGTCGATGCGAGCGAAGACGGCCGATACAGCGGTAGCCGCGCGACGATGGCAGACGACGGGGCGCAGCGATGCCGCCGTCGCGTGTGTAGCGAAACCGGTGTGAGACGTCGATTTTTTTTACAAAGATCGCGAGCGAATTGAGTGCTTTGCTCCATGCATCTGATTTTTCGCGCCTTTTCTTCGCGGCATGAAACTTGCCTCGTTAATATCGCAACCGTTCCCATTCTTAGCTGGAAAGGGATTTCTATTCAATTTGAATCGAAGGATCGCATATGCATCAAGTCAAAAAACTGGCGGCGTGTTGTGCAACTGCGTCGCTCGCACTCGCTTCACCGGCATTTGCCGGCGTTCCGATGGGGACGACACTGAGCGCCGCCATGGGTGGGGCTTTCCCGATTGGCGAAGGTGGTCTGATCGGCCTCGTCGCCGGTGGCGTGGTCGCCGCAATCTGGTTGGCCAAACGAAAGCGTTGAAGGGCAGGGTGGCTGGCCGTTACGGTCGGCCACCTCTTCGTGATTTTTTCTAGTAACGCGCCATGACCGATCCCGTTCTACCGCTTCATCTGCTCGCCATTTACGGGGCAGTCGTCTTGTGTGCCGTCGCTGAGCTAATATCGCCTCGGCGAACCAGCGTAGCTCCGATTGGCGGCCGTTGGGTCGTCAACATTGCGCTTTTTGGATTTGGCCTTGCGGTGCAAAGATTGCTTGCACCAATTGCGATCTTGGTGACCGCCAGTGCCGCCGAGAGCGCTGGGTTCGGGCTACTCAATCAGATGATCTTCGATTCGACTGCGGCCATCGTCGTCGGTGTTCTGCTTCTTGATCTGTGGAAATACGTAGAGCATCGGTTGATTCACGGCCTCTCCGTCCTCTGGCGGCTACATCTTGTGCATCACTCCGATCTGGACAGCGACTTCACCACCACCGAGCGGCACCATCCACTCGAGATCGTGTTGAGCGTCGCCGGATTTTTGCTACTCGTTTACGTGGCGGGTATTCCGCCGGCGGCCGTGGCCATCTATGTGCCGGCGGCAACCGTTGTGGCGCTGTTCGCGCATTCCAATATCAAGCTTCCCGCCCGATTCGAGCGCTGGCTTGGCAGGATTATCGTAACGCCTGCGGTGCACGGCGTGCACCACTCCGCCCGGCGTGAGGAGACTGACAGCAACTTTGGCATGTTGCTGACAGTATGGGATCGGCTATTCGGGACGTGGCGGGAGTCGTCCGCCGAGCAGGACCGGCACCGAATCATTGGTCTGGAGTACTTTCGCGACCCGCGCTGGGGGCGCCTCGATCGTGTCCTCTGGCAGCCTTTCGTGCCGGCCAACAATCGACCCAAATGATCGCCCAACAAGCCACCGTTGACGCGGCGCTACCATCGTCGGCCAGCGCGCGTCTGAACCCCGCAGCGATCATCGCGCTGACGGTCGGCATCATCACCGCGCTCTGGGCGCATCAGGCCAGCGTTGCAGAAGCGGTGGCGGTGTGGAACCGGACGGATACCTACCGGTTTTCCTGGGTGGTACTGCCCACCGTGCTCTTCCTGATCTGGTATCGCAGGCCGCACCTAGGGCACGCGTCGTCGAATGGTCACGCGTGGGGTGTGGCCGGTGCGGCGGCCGCTGTCATCGTGTGGCTCGCTGCGGATCTGATGAACATCAGTGAGGGTCGGCAGTTGGCGCTCCTCGCCGGGGTGCTGGCCATCGTCCTCGCAAGCGTTGGTTTGTCCGCATTCCGGCAACTGATGCCGACGCTTGCACTGCTTGTATTTCTCGTACCGACCGGCGGCTTCTTGCTGACGCCATTGAAATTGATCGCGGTACGCCTGCTGGGCCTTTTTGCCGCGGTTTTCGGGATGCCGTTCGCGAGCGATGGCTTCACTGTATTCATAGGCGAGCAGCGCTACGTCGTGATAGACGATTGTGCGGGGCTGCCCTATGTTCTGATTGGGTTGTTCCTCGGTTTAACGCTTGGCTTACTGATTTTCCGACGTGCATGGAAAATCGTGACGATGGCGCTGTTAGGCGGCGCGCTGGCGGTCTTAGGCAACAGTATTCGCATCATATCGATTGCGGTGTACGACCATCTGACAGGCGCGGAGCTCGATTTCGCCGGCCATGTCGCTATCGAGCGGCCGGTCATGGGATTCGCGTTCATTACGCTGTTCGCAATCTTCGCGTTTCTGCGCGCGGATCCGGATTTTGCCCGCTCGCCGACGCAGTGCAGCGACGCCATCGCGCGGCGCGCGCCCATCTTTGCGTGTCTGTTAGCGGCGTCAATCGTCGCGTTGACGCCACCCGCATGGGGCGCATATCAGCGAGGACTTGGCGCCTCAGAACGCTTGGCCGTGTTACCGGCGACGCTCGCCGGTTGGACACAGGAATCGAAGCGGCTGGACTGGAAGCCGCGCGCGTCGGATGCGTCGCTCCAGCTGAGTGGCTACTCCCGTGGCAGCCAGTCAATTGCTGTATTCCTCGCACAAGCGCAGAACTGGCGGGACAAGATAAGCGACGGTGGTGTCGACCTGAAGGGCGATGGCGACTGGATGCTGAGCGCGCAGTCGATTTTGCCGGTGTGCTCCGAGCTTGCCTGCCGCGACATTCGCTATTCGAAGTATGTTTGGCCGGATAGCGATCGTGTGCGGCACGTGTATTCGGTTCATGCGATTGGCGCGTGGACGACGGTATCGACCATGAGCCTGCGATTTCATCGCGCGTGGGCGCTGATCAAAGGAATGGCGCCAACGCCGCAACTCGTCGCCGTTGCCTTCGACGGATCCGAGTCATTGGCGCACGCGGAACTCGCCGGCGTATTCGAGCGCTTGCTCGTGCGCTGATGATCTGACGATCTCTGAAGTATCGCAGCAAGTCGGTGTCAGCATTCGAACCGGTCGTCGCCCGCCCCTAAAAGCCACGTCAATCACAACACGATCGACGCCAGCCCCAAGAACGCAAAAAAGCCGACGACGTCGGTCACTGTGGTGAGAATCACGCCGCCGGCCAGCGCCGGATCGATGCCGGCGCGGTCGAGCACCAGCGGGACGAGCAGCCCGGCGAGGGCGGCGAAGAGCAGGTTGATGAGAATCGCCGCGCCGATGACGCCGCCGATCTCCCAGTCGCCGAACCAGGCGACGGCAAGCAGCGCGACCACGGTGGCCCATAGCACGCCGTTGAGTAGGGCGACGCCGATTTCCTTGCCGAGCAGGGCGCGCGCGTTGCTGCCTTGTACTTGGTGGAGCGCAATTCCGCGAATTACCAACGTCAGCGTCTGGCTCCCGGCGATGCCGCCCATGCTCGCGACGATCGGCATCAGCACGGCGAGCGCGACGACGCGCTCCAGCGTCGTCTGGAACAGGCCGATCACCCACGCGGCGAGAAAGGCAGTGACCAGATTAATGCCCAGCCACACGGCGCGGCGGCGCGAGCTGGTGAGCACCGGGGCGAACATGTCGGCTTCTTCGTCGAGACCGGCCATCTGCATCATCGCGCGGTCGGAGTTCTCACGGATCAGATCGACCACGTCATCGACTGTGATGCGCCCAAGAAGCCGGTAGCCTTCATCGACCACCGGCGCGGAGAGCATGTCGAGGTCCTGAAACAGGCGGGCGACTTCATCATCGGGCGTATCGACCCGTATCGCAGGCAATTCGGTGTCCATCACCTCGGCCACCTTGCGCTCCGGCGCCTCGGTCACCAGCGTGCGCAGGCGAAGCACACCCTGATAGATGCCCTTGCGATCGACCACCATGAGCTTGTCGGTCTGCACCGGCAGCGCCTTGATGAGGCGCAGATAGCCGAGTACGGTCTGCAGGCGCACATCGGGGCGGATCTCGATCTGGTCGGCGTTCATCAAGCCGCCGGCCGAGTCCTCCGGGTAGGAGAGCATCGACTCGAGCTGCTCGCGACGCCGACCACCGGTCGCGCGCAGGAGTTGGCCACCGAGTTCCTCGGGCAGCGCCTGAATCAGGTCGACGAGATCGTCGAGGTCGAGTCGCTGCGCCGCGGCGACCAGGTCTTCGAGGTCCATCTCCTGCGCGAGCGCAGCGCAGGTTTCGTCGTGCAGAAAGGTCAACACCTTGGCGGCGCGATCGCTGTCGACCATGCTCCAGGCGTCGCTGCGTTCGTCGGGTGGCAGCGATTCGAGCAAGCCGGCGACCTTGGCCGGGTGCATGCCGCGCAGGACCTTGCTGACCCGCTTGAGTTTGCCCAGTGCAAGCGCTTGGCGCACATCGCGAATCTGTGTGGCGGGGCTTTGCTCTTCGCCGGCGTCGCTCGCCTGCTCGGCGGCTGCGTCCTCGCTGGTATCGCGGTGCAGCCGCCGGGCGAGTTCCGGCTTCAGATGATTAAGAATACGGGCTTCGTGGGTGGGGTCGATCTGCTGCCATACGGCCAGCCGCTGTTCTTCATCGAGTGCCTCGATCAGCGCAGCGATCTTCGCCGGGTGCATGTGCCGCAGTTTCTTGCGCACGCGTTTGTACTTGCCGGCCTCGAGCGCTTCGAGGATCGGTGCGGTCTCGGTGCCTACCGTGTGCGGTGTCTCATCCGTCATCGTTGCCCGCGCTCCGTTTATTGTCATTCTCGTGCGAGCGCCATTTTCGCACGGCCTTGCGGGCGGGCATCAATTCGCATCATGCAACGCGCGTCCGTTGGCCGTTGCACACTGCCCGTGATGCGCAAATCCGCTGCGCCATGAACTATCATGAATTGTCCTCGAGGCGTACGCGGAGATCATCATGAATGACACCGAATCAGCGACAGACCGGCGGCGGGTGAGCTTGCTGGTGGGCACGCGCAAGGGCGGGTTTCTTATTCATGGTGGAGGCGCGGCGGGCGCCTGGCGGCTCGATGGCCCGCATTTTCTCGGCTCTATGGTGAATGATCTCGCGCTCGATCCGCGCGATGGTGAAACGGTGGTGCTCGCGGCCAAGGCCGGCCACCTCGGATCGACGGTATTTTGCGGTCGCTGGGGATCAAGCAAGTGGACCGAAGCGCGTCGGCCGCCGGCGTTTGCGAAAGCGGCCGACGGCGAAGCCGGCCGTGCGGTGGACCATGTCTTCTGCGTCGTCCCGGGCCACGCCAGCGAGTCGGGGGTGTGGTACGCCGGCAGTTCGCCAGTCGGCCTGTTCCGCTCGGAGGATGGCGGCGCCACCTGGACGGGTGTGAGCGGCTTCAACGACGGGCTTTATCCGCGGGTCGCCGACCGGGTCGAAGAAGTGCCGGAGGGCTCGATCCTCCACTCCATCCGCATCGACCCGCGCGATGCGGCGCATCTCTACGTTTGCCTGTCGACCGGCGGCGTGTTCGAGAGCGTCGACCGCGGCGAAAACTGGCAGCCGCTCAATCGCGGCGTGGAAGCGAATTTTCTGCCCGGGCCGAACCCAGAGTACGGCCACGATCCGCATTGCCTGGCGCTGCACCCAACGAATCCCGATCGCCTATACCAGCAAAACCACTGCGGCATCTATCGGCTCGACCGGCCCGGCGAGGAATGGCAGCGCATCGGCCGCGCGATGCCCACGGACGTCGGCGACATCGGCTTCGGCATTGCTTTGCATCCGCGTGACCCCGACACCGCGTGGGTGTTCCCGATGGACGGCACCGACGTGTGGCCGCGCACCAGCCCGGATGGCCGGCCGGCGGCCTATCGCACCCGCGATGGTGGCGCGTCGTGGGTGCGCCAGGATCGTGGCCTGCCGCCCGAGCACGCCTGGTTCAGCGTCAAGCGCCAGGCACTGTGCACGGACACACTCGAGCCGGTCGGGGTGTATTTCGGCACCGCGAATGGTGAAATCTGGTTCAGCGCCGACGAGGGCGAGAACTGGTCGTGCGCGGTGCGTTATCTGCCACCGATCCTGTCGGTAGCTGCAGTAACGGAGGTCGCATGATCGTACTCATCCCCAGCCCGCTGCATTCTTACACCCAGGGGGCCTCGCGCGTCGGTTGCGAAGCGGCCAGCCTTGGCGAACTGCTCGACGCGCTCGATGCGCGCTTCCCCGGCATCCGCTTTCGCATGATCGATGAGCAGGACCGCATCCGTCCGCACATTCACATCTTCGCCGACGGGACGCAATTGACTTCGCTCGACGCGCCACTCGATTCGCCCGCGGAAGTGATGATCGTCGCGGCGCTCAGCGGCGGGTGAGCTGCTCCGGCAAGACCGGCGGAGAAATGCGATGACTGTCCAGCTCGATCACACCATCGTCTCAGCGCGCGACAGCAAGGCCTCGGCGACCTTCCTCGCCGTCATTCTCGGCCTGCCGCCACCGACCCGCTTCGGCCCGTTTCAGGTGGTGAAACTCGACAACGGGGTGAGTCTGGATTTCATCGACACCGACGAGGCGTTCATCGTCGAGCACTACGCCTTTCTGATCAGCGAAGCCGAGTTCGACGAGATTTTCGGACGCATCCGCGCGCGTGACCTATCCTACTGGGCGGACCCCGGACGCAGCCGGCCGGGCGAAATCAACCACCGCGACGGCGGTCGCGGCGTGTATTTCGAGGATCCGGACGGGCATCTGCTCGAGATTCTCACGCGGCCCTATGGCAGCGGTGAATAGCCACGAAACCTCAGCCGCCGCTTGAGTGTCCTACGTCTGTTAAGCGCCTTCAGGCAAGGCCGCGCGTGGCGAAAGGTGCCCGGATGCAGCGAAGCGGAATCCGGGATCTGTTGGTCGATCGAAAGAAAATGGGCTTGTTCCCGGATTCCGCTTCGCTGCATCCGGGCCACGCATGTTGTGGGAAACCAGGATGACGGACCGTCGAAGATTCCTCACCACCCTCGGCACCGGCGTGCTGCTCGGCGGAACGGGTCTGCGCGCCTTCGCGCGCGGCCACTGCGGCCCGACGGGCGCGGCAACGGCCGGGCCGTTTTACGTCGGCAACGCGCCGAACACGGCAAACATCAACCTCCTGGGTGCGCCCGGCGTGCCGATGCGCATCGGCGGCGTCGTGCTCGGCGGCGCCGACGGGCAGACGCCACTCGCCGGCAGCCGGGTCGAGTTGTGGCACGCCGACAGCGACGGGCGCTATCACCCTGAAAACAGCGGCGATATCTCACGCTACCGTGCCGAGGACGTCAACTTGCGTGGCCAAGTCGTCGCCGGCGCCGACGGCCGCTTCCACTTCGATAGCATCGTGCCCGGCCGCTATGGTCCGCGGCGCCGCCATCTGCACTGGCGCCTTGTTGCCGACGGCCATCGCGAACTGGTCACACAGACCTACTGGCAGGACGAGAAGGGTACGCAGATCGAGCGCCGCGACGGCGTCGACCGCAATCCGGAGGACTGCCGCTGGGTCGAGTTTCAGCGTGAAGGGGATGACGCGGTCGGCGAGGTGGTGTTCGTGCTCGCGGCCACCGCCTGAGTAGCGCGCTGCGGCGGCCGGCACGCGGGCAAATGGTCAATGCGAGTTTCCGCTTCTATGAAGAGCTGAACGATTTCCTCGCCCCGGCGCTGCGCGGGCAGACGGTCCTGCGCGAATGCGCCGACGATGCCACTGTCAAGCACGTCGTCGAGGCGCTCGGCGTGCCGCATACCGAGGTCGAGCTAATCCTCGTGAACGGCGAATCGGTCGGATTCGCGCAGCGGCTGGGCGAGGGCGACCGGGTGTCGGTCTATCCGGTGTTCGAAGCGCTCGACATTACGCCGCTGCTGCGTGTGCGTGAGCGGCCCTTGCGTGTCACCCGCTTCATCGCCGATGCGCATCTCGGCGCGCTGGCGCGGCTGCTGCGCATGCTCGGCTTCGATACGCGCTTCGACAATCCCGTCGATGACGCGCAAGTCGAACGCATCGCCGCTGCCGAAGGCCGCATCGTGCTCACCCGTGACCGCGAGCTATTGATGCGGCGCACGAT
>CBDULG010000132.1:0-7954 GCA_965367985.1 uncultured Rhodocyclaceae bacterium | reverse complement strand
GCAGTCAATCGGGCCTACGACCGCTCGCTGACCGCCTCGATCAGCACGATCGCCGAGCAGGTTCATTCGCTCGAGGGCGACATCTCGGTGGACGTGCCGCACGCGGCCTTCACCGTCTTCGAAGCCGGTGTGCAGGAGCGCATTTACTATGCCGTGCTCGCACCGAACGGAACGCTGGTGACCGGCTATGAGGATCTGGCGGCGCCGCCTGGTCTGGTGGCCGATGGGCCGCCGCGCATCATCGACAGCCACTACCGCGGCGAGGGCGTGCGCGTCGGCGCGGTAAAAAAACGGCTCTACGATCCGGACCTCGCCGCAGGTGACGCGGCGACCATCGTATTTGCCGAAACCACCGGGTCGCGCCTTGCGCTGGCGCGCGAACTCTTCCTCGACAGCCTGCGCCGGCAACTCCTGCTGGTGGCATTCGGCACCATCGTGCTCGTCTTTGCGCTGACATCGGCGTTCCGGCCGCTGCTCGCCTTACGCGACGCAATCCGCAAGCGCGACAAGGAAGATCTGACGCCCATCGCGCATCAGGGCATCCCCACCGAAGTGCGGCCGCTCATCGATGCGATCAATCGCCACACCGAGCGCCTGACCGCCATGCTGGCGGCCCAACGGCGCTTTCTCGCCGACGCTGCCCATCAACTGCGCACGCCGCTGGCGGTGCTGGGCACCCAAGCCGAGTATGGGCAACGCCTTGACGGGCCGCCCGAAATGCATGAGGCGTTCAAGGGCATGCTCGGCACGGTTCGCAGCACGCGCCGCATGGCCGATCAGATGCTGGCGCTGTCGCATGCCGAAGCCGGTAGCGCGTTGGCGCTGGAGCCGGCGCGTGTCGACCTGAGTCTGCTTGCGCGCGAGACCGCGATGGAGCTGGCCCCGGTGGCACACGCAAAAGGAATCGATCTGGCCTTCGAGGACGGCGGCACGGCGCCCGTCAGCGGAGATGCGCAGATGCTTCATGAGCTGGCGGCGAACCTGCTCGACAACGCCATTCGCTACAGCCCGTCGGGCACACAGGTGGTGATCGCCACAGGCGTTGCCGAGGGCACCGTATCGCTGTGCGTCTGCGACCAGGGGCCCGGAATCTCCGCCAGCGAGCATGACAAGGTGTTCGAGCGCTTCTACCGTATCCTCGGGCAGGACAAGGCGCCCGGCAGCGGTCTCGGGCTTGCCATCGTGCGTGAAATCGTCCGTGCACACGGCGGCACAATCTCCCTCGGGCGCGGGCCGGACGAGCGTGGCCTGAAAGTCGTGGTGGAGTTTCCGCGCACCGCGTCGACGACTTGAACTTGGCTGCGGCCACGAGGTAGCGCCGCGTTCGTGCGCGCATAAAAAACGGGGCGCCTGAGCGCCCCGCGTGAAGATGCATCGTGTCGGACCGGGTGTGCCCGGCCGGACTTACACGCTTGCGGCCGGGTTGCGACGCGAAGCGATGGCCGTGGCGACGCGCGGCCCGACCAGCATCGCCACCGCAGCCACCCAAAGTCCGATCGAGATCGGGCTGGCGAACAGGATGTCGAGTTCGCCGTTGCTGATCGACAGCGCGCGGCGCAGGTTCTGCTCCATCATGTCGCCGAGCACGAAGCCGAGGATGAACGGCGCCATGGGGAAGTTCATCACCCGCAGCAGGAAGCCAAAGCCACCCAGCAGCGTGCCGACGATCAGGTCGAAGGTGGTGCCATGAACCGCATACACGCCCACCATGGACACTGCTGCAACGCCCGGCACGAGCGCCCAGTTGGGGATTTGCAGGAACTTGACGAACAGCCGGATGAGCGGAATGTTCATCAGCACCAGCATCACGCTACAGATCGCCAGCGAGGCAATCAGACCCCACACGATTACCGGTTGATCCTGAAACAGCGTCGGGCCCGGCGTGATGTTGTAGAGCGTAAGCGCGCCGATCATCACCGCCGTGGTGCCAGAACCGGGCACACCGAGGGTCAGCATCGGAATCAGCGAGCCGTAGGCCGAGGCATTGTTGGCCGCCTCCGGCGCTGCTACGCCGCGCACGTCACCTTCACCGAACTCGTGCTTGTCGCCGGCCATGCGCCGTTCCATCGAGTAGGTCATCGCCGATGCGATCGACGCCCCGGCGCCAGGCAGCACACCGACGAAAAATCCGATCACCGAGGAGCGCAGAATGGTCCATTTGGCGAGCATGAATTCCTTCATGTTGAACATCGTGCGCCCGGTCACTTCGACCGCCTGCACGCCGCCGTGATGGCCTTGCAGCATGAGCATCAGTTCGCTCACCGCGAACAGGCCGATCACCACCACGATGAAGGGGATGCCGTCCGACAGATGCAGCAGATCGAAGGTGTAGCGGTACACACCGCTGTTCGAATCGATTCCCACGCAGGCGAGCATCAAGCCGATCAGCACGCCGACCATGGCTTTGAGCAGGGAATCCCCCACCAGCCCGCCAAGGCACGAAAGGGCCAGCACCATGAGCGCGAAATATTCGGCGGGTCCGAAGGCCAGCGCCCAGTTGGCGAGAATCGGGGCGAACGCGACGATGCCCACGGTGGCGATGATCGCACCGGTGAACGAGGCGACTGCCGAGATTGACAGCGCTGGACCGGCGAGGCCCTTCTTCGCCATTGGGTAGCCGTCGAGCGTGGTCATGACCGCGCCCGCATCGCCCGGCACGTTGATCAAAATGGCGGAAATCCGGCCGCCGAACTCGCAGCCTGAATACACCGCGGCGAGCAGGATCAGCGCCGATTCCGGCGGCAGCTTCATGGCATAGGCGATCGGCAGCAAAATGGCCACCCCGTTGATCGGGCCGAGCCCCGGCAGCATGCCGATGATGGTGCCGAGAAAGGCGCCGAACAGGCAGATCAACAGATTGGTGGGCGTTCCGGCGACGGCGAAGCCGTCAAGTAGATGTGAAATGACTTCCATGATTTACCCCAGAAGTGGCTTGAGCCAGTAGCCGGTTGGCAACACGACGTCGAGCACGCGGTCAAAGAGCAGGAACATCACCACGCCCATCACGACGCCGCCGACGACGGCCTGTTTCCACGTGCCTCCGAAGAAAAAAGCCAGCGGAATGGTCATGAGTGCGGTCGAGATGATGAAACCGAGTTTGTCGAACAGCAGGGCGTAGACCAGGATTACCAGAAACATCACGCCGATACGCCGCAGCACGGGCGGTGGCGCCCACACGGTTTCCGGGCGCTTGCTGATGATCAGGCCAACGGCGCAGATCGCCAGCAGCGAGAACACCAGCATCGGGAAGGCGCGCGGGCCCACCGGTTCGTAAGAGATCGGGGCCTTGAGGTCCCAACCGATAAAAAGGCCGACTGCCGACAGCAGCAGCAAGAAAACACCAAAGATTCGCTCGCTCATGGAGCCCTCCCTTTACGTGCGTGGGGTCAAAGCGCGGCTCCCGGTGCCGCCGTGGCGGCACCGTGACATTCAAACCGCGGGTGAGTGGATCAGACTTACTGGGCGACCATGCCGAACTCGGCCGCCAGTTCGCCGTAGTGCTTGACGCGTTCTTTCACATAGGCGTCGAGTTCGGCGCCGGTCTTGTTGAACGGGAACAGGCCTTGCGCTTCACGCAGCTTGGCGAACTCCTCCGATTCGAGCATCTTGTTGAAGGTCTCCACCCACCACTGGTAGTCGGCGTCAGAGACTTTCGGCCCCACGTAGAAACCGCGGATGATCGGCCACTGGACGTCGAAGCCCTGCTCCTTGGCCGTCGGCACCTCACTGAGTGCCCCCGGCAGACGCTCGTCGGAAAGGACCCCGAGCACGCGCACCCGGTCGCCCTTCATATGAGCGGCCATTTCCGAGGCGTCGCCTGAATAGACTTGCACATGACCGCCCTGCAGCGCGGTCATCGCCTCGCCGCCGCCCTCGAAGGCGACATAGCGCATGGACTTGAAGTCGACACCCGCGGCCTTGGCCACCAGCGCGGACTTCATCCAGTCCTGACTGCCGACCGAACCGCCGGCACCGAACACCACCGTGGTCGGGTCGGCCTTGAGTGCGGCCATGAGATCCTTGAGATCTTTGAACTCCGAATCGGCACGCACGATGATTGCGCCATAGTCTGCGCCGGCGGTGCCCACCCAGCGTACGTCATCGACGGTATAGCGGCCGAACTTGCCGATCGCCAGATTGAGCAGCGAGCCGCCCGAAAACGCGACGATCGTGCCGGGCTCGTCAGGCCGCTGGGCGATGACCGTGTTGTAGGCCACCGCGCCGATGCCGCCCGGCATGTAGGTCACGCGCATCGGTGAATCGATGAAGCCGCCGTTCTGCAGCCCGCCCTGGGCCAGCTTGCAGGTCAGGTCGAAACCGCCGCCGGGCTTGGCCGGTGCAATGCACTCGGTCTTGTCCGGCGCCGCTTGGGCGGCGCCCATGGCAACGGTGGCAGCAACGGCGAACAGGGTTTTCTTGATCATTTGAAGTCTCCTCTGCGTTGTTCAGATATTCAGTGCCGAAGCGGTTTGTCAGCACATGGATGCAAAGATAGAGCGGGTCGCTTTCGATCAGCTTTCAATTTGCGAAAGCTACGCGTCCCGTCTCTCGACATGGTGCAGCATTTCCTGGCGTCGTTGCACCACCGTTGAGTCCGGTCTGCAAGTAGGGCGGCGCGTCTGCGCCGCATTCCGCAGTTGCGCGCGGCCGCTACCGCGAGATTTCCCGCCCGGCGTTCAGCGACGTCGTCCACCCGGTCGCAATAAAATTTGAATTTTCTTGAACCGAATTACCGGGTCGCTGCGACTCAGGGTCAGATGGGGCGCATATGCAGCCCTTCATCTGCAAACCAAACCCTGAGCAGTAGTTGAAAATAGCCAAGGAGATTCATCATGAAAACCACCCTCACCAAAGCCCTCGCCATTGCCAGCATCGGCATGTTCGCCACCGGCGCCTTCGCCGCCGACCGTCTGAACGCGAACAACAACAATGTCGATCAGTCGAACAGCGGCGCCCGCGCCGAGCAGAAAGTGAAGATCGGCTTCATGGACGGCCCGCTGATCGGCAGCGCCCGCGTCAATGCCAACAACAACCGTGTGACGCAAAGCAACAGCGGCGCCCGTGCCAAGCAAACGGCTGAGATCGGCGTCTACAAGTAAGCAGCGCTTCTCTCCCGACGCCCACCGCCCGGTTCGACCGGGCAGTGGGCGTTTACGGGTCGGTCGGGTGTTTATGCGCTAGCACGCTTTGCAAAGGTCATTCCGCGTGTTGCCAGCAGCCATCGCGGAAACTTCCCGTGGCTCAACGACATGCTTCCCGCTTCTGTCGCTGTTTCACTACACCAGTCCGGGATTTATATCTCAGCGCGCATATCGTTGTGGTTTCAAGCGTTGAACTCTGATCTGGCGAACCCTATGTATCTGCTTAGCCGCCGCCGTCTCTGATTGCCCGGGCGCTGACCGCCGTCTGACTGCAGAAGCATGCGCGTATCAACAATGCACTTCGATCCAGCGCGACCCGGCTGGCCGTGAAACGTGGCGTGCGATGAGGTAAGGTCGAGGCATCGGTACGTATTTCGAGCTCTCTTGTCGCGCTTGCCGAAGATTCTGTAGCAGTGCGCCGTCACGCCCATGGCAGGCTTATGAAATTACCGGCGCGATTCAAAAGACTCGACGGCAGCTCGATTGCAGTATCGGCGAAACGGATTTTCCGGAAAAGTCTAATTGAGAATGGTCATTGTGTGGAGTTGAGAAAACATGGCTAACCAGGGTCTTTATATTGTTTTATTCAGCATCCATGGCCTGATCCGGGGCAAGAATCTGGAACTGGGCAGGGATGCTGATACGGGCGGCCAGGTGCTCTATGTCGTGGAATTTGCCAAGGCGCTGGCAAAGCTGGACGAAGTTGAAAGAGTGGAGCTGATCACACGTCGTGTGTTGGACGAAAAGGTCGATGAAGAATATGCCCTGAAGGAAGAAAAGCTTTCCTCCAAGGCGAGCATCATCCGGCTGGATGCCGGACCGGAACGATATCTGCCCAAGGAACAGCTCTGGGATCATCTCGACAATTTCGTGGACAACACCGTCGACTGGCTCAAGAGCCGGGCGCGCATGCCTGACCTGCTGCATTCGCATTATGCCGATGCGGGTTACGTCGCGGTTCGTACCAGTCACCTGACGGGAATCCCCCTAGTACATACCGGGCACTCGCTTGGCCGCGACAAACGCCGGCGCCTGCTGGCGATTGGTATGACAGAGGAGGAAATTAACGCGCAGTACAATATCGACCGGCGCATCGAGGCCGAAGAGGAAGTATTGGCGAATGCGGAACTGGTGATTACAAGCACGCGCAATGAAATCAATGAACAGTACGAGATATACGATTATTACCATCCCGAGCTGATGACGGTGATACCGCCGGGTATCAATCTGAAAAAGTTCTACCCGCCCCGTCTGGGTGAGCGTTCTCCAGACGTGCTGGGAGATATTCGTCGTTTTCTCGATGCGCCTGACAAACCGATGATTCTTGCCCTGTCCCGGGCCGATGACCGAAAAAACATAGCAACCCTGCTGAAAGCCTACGGGGAAAGCAAGGAGCTGCAGGCGCTGGCCAACCTGGTCATTATTGCCGGCAACAGGGACGATATCCGGGCCATGGAAGACGGCGCCCGCAAGGTCCTCACGGACCTTTTGGTGCTGATTGATTTCTATGACCTGTATGGCAAGGTGGCGATGCCCAAGCATCACGTATTCGATGACGTCCCCGCCATTTACCGCCACGCTGCGATCAGCACGGGCGTGTTCGTCAATCCGGCGCTGACTGAACCGTTCGGCCTTACGCTGCTGGAAGCCGCTGCCTGCGGCCTGCCTCTGGTGGCCACGGAAAATGGTGGGCCGGTGGATATCATTGGTAACTGCCAGAACGGAATACTCGTCAATCCGCTGGATCACGAGGCAATTGGCGCGGCTTTGCTGACGCTCCTGACCCAGCCGGAAAAATGGCGCCAGGCATCGGAAAACGGCTTGAGGAATATCCCGCGCTTCTATTCATGGGAAGCCCATGCAAATACCTATCTCAGCAAGATTACCCAGATTGTCGCCAAGCGGGCGCTGCTGCCGAAAACCCCAAAAACGCGCCGTCCCATGGAGAAGCACCATCGGGCCATTTTCACCGATATCGACCAGAACCTGCTCGGCGACAAGGAGAGCCTGAAGCAGTTGATCGACATCATTCGCGCCAACCGCAGAACCACTACATTCGGAATCAATACGTCCAGGCGCCTGGATTCGGCCTTGTCGATCATGAAGGAATACGGCATTCCGATGCCGGACATCCTGATTACCAGTCTGGGTACCGAAATCCACTATGCAACTTCGCTGACACCGAGTTCCAACTGGAAAAACCATATTGAAAACCGCTGGTCACCCAACGAGATTGCGCGGGTAATGAAGGAATTCGATGCGCTCAGGAAGCAGTCCGACATCAACCAGAGCCGGTTCAAGTTGTCTTATGAACTGGTTGACCTTGAGCAGGACGGTAATCAGCTGATTCAGGAGATAAATTCCCGGCTGCGCAAGGAAGACCAGAATGTATCGGTGATATTTTCTTTCGGCAAATACATCGATATCGTTCCCCACAGGGCGTCCAAGGGCCTGGCATTGCGCTATGTCGCCAACTTGTGGTCCTTGCCGCTGGACCACATTCTCGTTGCAGGCGGATCAGGGGCCGACGCGGACATGATGCGCGGCAATACCAAGGCCGTGGTGGTGAAGAACCGCAGTGGTGAAAACCCTTCCGAGCTGATAGGGAAGGATGATATTTATTTTGCCGAACAACCCTTCGCCGCCGGCATTCTGGAAGCGATCAGACACTATGAATTGCTGGATGATGCCGGAGAGCAGGCGTGAAGGCTTCCGTACTCCTGTGTACCGATCTCGACCGCACGCTGTTGCCCAACGGGCCGCAACCGGAATCGCCCGGGGCGAGAGCGCTGTTTAGTACGCTGATGAAGCAA
>CBDULG010000131.1:0-7960 GCA_965367985.1 uncultured Rhodocyclaceae bacterium | reverse complement strand
GAGGTTGGTGCAGCGGTTGAACGCGGCGTGCTTCATCGTCCAGGTCCACGCCGTGGCATCGCGCGCGACACGGGGGAAGATGTCGAGGTACGGGCACGAGCCGCAGCCGGTGCGCCAGCGTTTGCGTTACGATGCTACCGCCTATCCTCAGGCAATCGTCGGCGCGGACGCGCCACGCCGAACCCTCGACGAAGCATTGCACCTTCCTCACGCGAGCAACCCGCGCACCCGCGCACTCGCCGAGACCTTGCGCGCACGTCACCGCACACCCGAAGCAATCGTCGATGCCACGGTCGCCTGGATGCGCGAAGCGAACCTGGTCTATACGCTGCGCCCGCCGCTGCTCGGCCAACACAGCGCCGACGATTTCCTGTTCGGTACGCGGCAGGGTTTTTGCGAGCATTTCGCCAGCAGTTTCGCCATTCTGATGCGTGCCGCCGGCGTACCGGCGCGCATCGTCACCGGCTATCAGGGCGGCGAGCGCAATCCCTTCGACGACAGCCTCGTGGTCCGTCAATCCGATGCTCATGCGTGGACCGAAGTGTGGCTCGCGGGACAAGGTTGGGTGCGCATCGACCCCACGGCCGCCAGCTTCCCCCGCCGCATCGACGGCGGAATGGCTGCGGCGCTTCCGGCGGGTGAGCCCGTGCCGTTCATGGTAGCGACCGATATGCAGTGGCTGCGTGGTATGCGCGACCGCCTCGACTTTCTCGCCAATAGCTGGAACCAGTGGGTGCTTGGCTACGATCAGAACAGCCAGCGCGAGCTGTTCTCGCGCGTCGGCCTCAAGGACGTGGACTGGCGCGATCTCGGCGCGCTGCTGCTCGTCGGTTTGGGCATCGTGCTGGCGGCGCTGTTGTGGTGGTCGCATCGCCGGGGACGCACGACCGACCCACTGCGCCGCCACTGGCGACACTTCGAACGCAAGCTGGCACGCGCCGGCACGCCCCGGTTGCCGTGGGAGGGACCGGCCGACTATGCTAAGCGAGCGGCACGCGCGCACCCGCCGCAGGGCAGTGAGATCATCACCATCGCGCGCGCCTACGCAATAGCACGCTACGGCCGCGGTGCAGGTTCCCCGGCCGATGTTCACGATTTCAAACACCGTATCGACAGGCTCAGAATTACATGTCAGTGACGCTCACAATTCGCAGTTTTCTCGCTGCCACCGCGCTTGCCGTCGGCAGCACCGCCGCGGCCACCAGCGTCTCGGCCGGGAGCAGCTACGCGGAACACCCCGCGGCGCTCGAATTCGCGCGGCAAATGCAGGACGAGCACGGCCTCGACGCCACGTCGATCATGGCCACGCTCAGGGAGATCGTCCCGGACGAGCGCGTTATCCGCTTGATCAAACCACCGGAAACGCGGCGCGCGCGCTCGTGGATTCGTTACCGGCAACAATTCATCGAACCAGTGCGCATCAATAGCGGCCTCGCGTTCTGGAGCGAGCACGACGCAGCCCTGCGCGCCGCATCGGAGCAGTATGGCGTGCCCGAAGAGATCATCGTCGCCATCATCGGCGTGGAAACCATCTACGGCCGTTACACCGGCACGTTTACCACGGCGTCGGCGCTGGCGACCCTGGCCTTCGATTACCCGCCACGCGCCCCCCTGTTTCGCCGCGAACTGGAAAACCTGTTCCTGCTCGCCCGCGAGCAGGGACGCGAACCGATGACCTACGAGGGTTCTTATGCGGGAGCGATGGGTTATCCGCAGTTCCTGCCCAGCAGCATCCGCAATTACGCGGTGGATTTCGATGGCGACGGACGCATTGATCTGGAGCGCAGTCCGGCCGACGCGATCGGCAGCGTCGCCAACTACCTGGCCAGACATGGCTGGCAGACGGGTGGCCCGGTGGCGATCCGCGCCCATGTGGAGGATGCCCGGACTATCGCGCCGCTCATCGCCGCGGGCATCGACCCGGTGTTTACGCCGGACGACTTCAGCGCACATCGCGTGCTTGCGCTCGACGACATTCCGCGGGGTGAAGGCGCCGCGCTGATCGATCTGGAATCGCCCGATGCCGGCACCGAATATTGGCTCGGATTCCGCAACTTCTATGTGATCACGCGCTACAACCGCAGCAGCTTCTATGCGATGGCGGTTTTCCACCTGGCGCGCGCGCTGCGCGGTGCGAGCAGCGAAACCACGGTGAGCCCCTTGCCGCGCTGAGGAATCAGAGCAGCGAATCCTTGGACATGCCACGGCGCTTGAGAATACGCCGCAACTGGCCGAGTGCCTCGAGCTGAATCTGGCGTACGCGCTCGCGCGTCAAGCCCAGTTCACCGGCCAGCTCTTCGAGCGTTTGCACTTCCACGTCGTCGAGTCCGTAACGATGCTGCACCACCAGCCGCTGTTTCTCGTTGAGCATGTCGATCCACTCCCGAATCAGGGATTCGACCTCGCCGTTGTGGATCTGCGTATCGGGACTCTCGAGCTTGTCGTCGCGCAGCGACTCGCCGATGGAAAGTGACGGGTCGATGTCGAGCGGTGCATCGAGCGACGCCGTGTGCTCGTTGAGCGTCAGCATGGCGCGTACCGCATCTTCCGTCTTGCCCGTTTCGCGCGCGACTTCTTCGACCAGGCAGTCGCGCTTGCCTGCCGCCTCCACCTTGCGGCAGGCACGCAGCACCTGGTTGAGTTCCTTGACCACATGCACCGGCAGACGGATGGTGCGCGACTGATTCATGATTGCCCGCTCGATGTTCTGCCGGATCCACCAGGTCGCATAAGTCGAAAACCGGAAGCCACGCTCGGGATCGAATTTTTCCAGGGCATGCATCAGACCCAGATTGCCTTCCTCGACCAGGTCGAGCAGCGGGATACCACGATTGAGATAGTGCTTGGCGATATTCACTACGAGCCGCAGATTGCGCTCGATCATTGTCTGGCGCGCTTCGAAATCCCCGTCGCGGACGCGCCGTGCCAGCATGCCCTCTTCCTCTGCTGTGAGCAGTGGATTGGCGCCGATATCGTTCAGGTAAAGTTGGGTGACATCGCTAAGGAAGTCGCTTTCGAAGGAAGGTGCGGGCGTTTCGGCAAATGCCTCGACTTCGGGCGGCACGTCCAGCGCCTGATCTTCCTGACCCTTGACTGCCGGACGATCCCGCATTTCGCCGCTCCTCTCAACGATTCGGTAGATATTTCAACGGATCGACCGGTTTGCCGCGCCGGCGTATTTCGAAATGCAGCTTCGGCCGGTCGGCATCGGTGCTGCCGAGTTCGGCGATCGTCTGCCCCTTTTTAACCGTTTGCCCCTCTTTTACCAGCAGATTGTTGTTGTGGGCGTAGGCACTGAGGAAGTCAGCGTCGTGCTTGATGATGACGAGTTTTCCATACCCGCGCAACCCGGCCCCGGCATACACCACACGCCCGCCCGAAGACGCCCGCACGGCATCACCCAGCTCCCCGGCGATGTCGATTCCCTTCGTTTCACCATTGCTGAAGGTTGTCACGACCTTGCCGCGCGCCGGCCAGATCCAGGCGGACGCGGCGTCGACCGCCGGCGACGGGTCCGGCGTACTGACGACGGGCGTCTTTGTGCTTAGCACCGGTGCCGCAGCGGGCGCCGCAGGTGCGGCGTTGATTTTTGCCCACGCCGCTTCCGAATATGGCTCCACGATGGCCACCGGTTCCGACTTCACGCCCGGCTTGGCCGGCTCCGCTTCCGCCGGGGCCGACTGCGCGCCGGGCGAAACCGACGGCATGCCACCGATTGCCGGCGCGCCCACATTGACGGGCGTGATGATGACGCCGTCCGGCGGCGCCACGCGCAATGTCTGTCCGACAGATATGGTGTCCGGATCGGTCAGTCCGTTCCAGGCCGCGACATCGTGAAAGCTGTGGCCGAACTGCTGGGCGATACGATTGAGCGTATCGCCCGGCTGCACGACGTAGTAGCCATTTGCGCCGCCTGCGCCCTGCGGCATTGGCGCGCCAGATGAGCGCGAAGTGGACGCGCCGGGACCAACCACAGGTGCCGACATATTGGTCGCGCAGGCGCTGAGCCATGTGGTCATTGCCAGCAGTGCAACACGTTTCATAAATACAAAGATCGTCATTCCGTACCACCGAGCAAGGGAACAAAGCGCACCGCGTCGAACCGCGTTTCGCGGAAGGCGCCACCCTGTCGTTCTACCAGAACCAGGTATTGTTCGTGCCGCCCGACCGGCACCATTGCGCGCCCGCCCGGCGCGAGCTGGGCGCGAAGGGCCGGCGGAACACCATCCGGCGCGGCCGCGGCCACGATGATCGTGTCGAACGGCGCCACTTCCGGCAAGCCGAGCATCCCGTCGGCGAACTTCAATCTCACGTTGGGCAAGCGCAACTGGCGCAAGTTCGCGCGCGCCCGGTCGAGCAAGGGGCGGATACGCTCGAGCGCATAGACATCGGTACACAAATGAGACAGCACGGCCGCCTGATACCCGCCGCCTGCGCCGACTTCGAGGGTCTTGCCCAGACTCTCGCGCCCCTGGCGAAGCACCTCGATCATGCGGGCAACGATATACGGCTGCGAGATTGTTTGCTGAAAACCCAAAGGCAGCGCGGTATCTTCATAGGCCCGCGAGGCCAGTGCCTCCTCGACGAACAAATGACGCGGCACCTGCCGGAGCGCCTCGAGCACGGCCTCGTCGCGTATGCCCTGATCTCGCAATGCTTCGACCATGCGCGTGCGGGCGCGCGACGCGAGCTGGGCGGCGACCGACGACGTGCGCGGTCCGCTTACCCCAACCATGTCGACACCGCGTCCATCTGGCCATTGTGGGTCAGGTCGATCTGCAACGGCGTAATCGACACGCAGCCGGCGTCGATCGCATTGAAATCGGTGCCCTCGCCTGCGTCCTGCGCGCCGCCCGCGGGGCCGATCCAATACACGGTCTCCTTGCGTGGAGACTCCATCCTGATCACCGGCTCAGCCTTGTGGCGCCTGCCCAGCCGGGTGACGCGCACGCCTCGTAAGGACGCGTATTCGCCGTCCGGCACGTTTACGTTGAGCAATACCGGGGCCTTGAAGGGCCGATTCTTGAAGCGCTCGACAAGATCCACTGCAACCTGAGCGGCGGCCGAGAAATCATCCGATGCGCGGTTGGCCAGTGAAATCGCAATCGCCGGCACGCCGAGCAGGTAGCCCTCGGTAGCCGCCGCAACGGTACCCGAGTAAATCGTGTCGTCGCCCATGTTGGCGCCATGATTGATGCCCGAGACGACGATATCGGGGAGCGTTTCGAGCATGCCGGTCACCGCCAGATGGACGCAATCGGACGGCGTGCCGTTGACGTAGTACAAATTGTCGCGCACGCGCCGAAGTGACAACGGCCGGTCGAGGGTCAACGAATTGCTGGCGCCGGAGCGATCGCGCTCGGGCGCCACGACAGTGATGTCACCAACGGCTGAAAGGGCTGCCGCAAGCGCTTCGATACCGGGGGCGAAATAGCCATCGTCATTACTGATCAGGATGCGCACGCTGCGTAATCTCTCCCGTCGGGCCGCGCCGGAATTGCGATTCGGGCGCACCACGCAAGGCGCCGAACCCAGCGCCGGAGTTTAGCACAGCGCCTCTTGCGCACACCGTTCCCGACGGCTGGATCGTTCTACGCACCTACGCAATTATCTTGCGCGGCGGGAACGTCCGCCACGCTTTCAGACGCACCACATATCGGTATCGCAAACCATGCCAACCACATGCCGGCGAAATGAACGCGTCCGGCCAATGACCTGATCAATCAGCGGGTGGCGGCGGACTCTGCATGCTTGACGATGGCGGTAATGATGTCGACGTCGGCGTCGGGCGTGCGCTGTTCGGCGTGCTCAGCTGGACGTCCTCGATGGGTACGCCTGGATGCCTGTTTTGCGGAGCTAGCGGCGGTGACGGGTCTCATCGTCACCTTGCGGGCCTCCGCTGGCGTGGCGATGTCGGCGCTCACGACACGTGCCGCCGCTTCGGCTGCTCCTTTTTGGCTCACCGCGATCGGCGCGTTTGCTGCGGAGTCGCCCGCGCGGCTATCGTCGCGGATCACCGCCGCGGCCGGCGTCGAATCGACAAGGTCGTCGTTCGACGGCCGGGTTTGCGCGATGCTTGGCGTCGGCAATGCCGGGGTTGGGTCAGAGGCCGGCGACGCTGGCATCGCGCCTCGCTGAACGCTTCCAGACGGCGTAAGCATCATGCCGAAGAACGCGATGCCACCGCCAAGCGTCGCGGCAATCAACCACCACGGCCAGCGAACACGAAAACCCGCGGATACCGACTGCGGCTCGGCATTGCCGCGGGCCAGATCACTCAGGATGCTTACGTGATCGCTGCGATCGTCCTGCACGGCGGAGTTTGCGGCCGAAAAGAGGCTTGGAGCGCTGTGCCCGTTGTTTGTGGTGTTAATCATGAAAGACCGAAAAAAATGACAATCGAGAATACGTTTGTCCTAAAATACAACGTTTTTGTTTAGGCCAACAGCATTTTCTCGCGCGCACAGCGAAGTTGGTCGTCTATGCCCGGCGGCGCAATCCTTTGATTTATCTTGTCTCACTGAGCTACTTTCTGGTCATCGTCCTTTGCGCAGCGCTGCTGGTCTTCCCTGCGCTGCGCGCAGCAGTTGGCATGGCGGTGACACACCAGCTCACGCGCGCCATGGTGCAGGCGCGGCGCCTGCGCAGAGCAGGCTCGGCGACCGCCACGCGTGCGGCCGGTACGACGACAGGATTCATCTCGACGCTGCTGCGCGCTCATCGCCGCACGGGAATCCTTGCACTTGTGCTGATCAGTGTCCCGCCGCTTGCCGCCGTGTCGTTCACCCAACGGCAACTGTTCGATTTCGAAGAGGCGCCCGCACGCCACCATCGTCAGATCATGCGGCTGCTCGAAGGCGAACAACTCACACCACCCCCGGCACTTCCGCCGGAAATGTTCACCACGCGCGACGTCGAACTGGCGCGCCCGGCGACGGCCTGGGGCAGCCGCGACTGGCAGTTATTCGACGATCAGTTCCGCCAGCGATTACTCACCGTATTCAAGCTCATGCGCGAGCGCCACGGATACGAACTGGTATTGCTTGAAGGTTACCGCAGTCCGCAACGCCAGGCTGCACTTGCCGCGCTTGGCGGTAGCGTGACCCGCGCTGGCGCAAATATGAGCTACCACCAGTACGGCTTGGCGGCGGATGTTGCTTTCCTGCGTGAAGGCAAGCTCGTGCTGTCGGAAAAAGATCCCTGGGCGATGCGCGGCTACACCTTGTACGGCGAACTGGCCGAGGCTGCCGGACTCACCTGGGGCGGCAACTGGACACTGCAGGACTACGGCCATGTCGAGTTGCGGCGGCCCGGCGTGCTCGGCAGCAACGGCTAACGCGCGGTCCGCGCGTTTGTTTAACCCGCTTCACTGGAGTTCTTGATGTCACGCCCGTTCATTCTGCTTGGCGACACCACATCCCACGGCGGCACGGTGGTAAGCGCCTCGATCACCAGCGACTGCGACGGCAAGGGCATCGCGCGCGTCGGTGACAAGGTGACCTGTCCGCGCAGCGGCCATGGCAGCGTCACGGTCATCGCCACGGGCGACCCGACGGCGGTGATTGACGGCAAGCCGGCCGCGCGTCACGGTGACAAGACGGCGTGTGGCGCAACGCTGATCGCCAGCCAGTCGCTCACCACCGACTGACCGGCCGCATCAGATGACCGGTCGTATCGCCCGCCTCGCACTCCTCCTGCTCATCGTCTTTGCGGTGATCTGGGCGCTTGTGCTTGGCTGGTGGAAATCCAGCGATTACGCGCCCACGCGCACCGATTCCTTGCTCTATCTGTTGGCGTTACCGCTCGCGCTGTTTGGCGGCTACATGCTGTTGCGCGGATTTTTCGATGGGCTGCGCAAACCGCCCACCCAGACGCCTGCCGTCGATGGCGGCGACGACGCAACGCCGGACGCGCATGCCGACGCCGCGGATCGCGCCTTCGAACTGGTCTTGCTCAGTGG
>CBDULG010000130.1:0-8025 GCA_965367985.1 uncultured Rhodocyclaceae bacterium | reverse complement strand
TTCCAGGTGATCACCGCGGCGTTCAGTCCGCTGTCGTCACAAATCGTGCGTGCAGTGCACGTGGGCTTCCTGCTGCTGATGACTTTCGGCATCGCGGCGGCCGTGCGTCCGCGCTTCGGCCTGGCGTCAGCGCTGCTGTGGGCGACCGGCGTGCTCGGTTTCGTTCTCGCCTTCTATCACTGGATATATGAAGGCGACCTCATTCTGCGTGCCGGCGATCCGACCACGCTGGATCTGATCGTCGGCGGCATCACCATCGTCATGGTGTTCGAAGCGGCGCGCCGCGTGGTCGGCTTTGCCTTGCCGCTGATCTGTTTGGCCTTTCTCGGCTACGCACTGTTCGGCGAGTACCTGCCCGGCGATCTGGCCCATCGCGGCTACGCGCTGTCGCAGGTGATCGATCAGCTGGCCTTCGGCACCGAGGGGATCTACGGTATTCCCACCTACGTCTCGTCGAGCTACATCTTCCTTTTCATCCTCTTCGGCACCTTCCTCGAACAGGCCGGCATGATCCGCTTGTTCACCGATTTCGCGCTCGGCACCGTCGGCCACACGCGCGGCGGGCCGGCCAAGGTGTCGGTGGTCTCCTCGGGCCTGATGGGCACGATCAGCGGTTCGGGCGTCGCCAACGTGGTCACCACCGGGCAATTCACGATTCCGCTGATGAAAAAATTCGGCTACAGCGCTGAGTTCGCCGGTGGTGTCGAGGCAACCAGTTCGATGGGCGGGCAGATCATGCCGCCGGTGATGGGGGCGGTGGCCTTCATCATGGCCGAGACCATCGGCGTGCCCTATGTCGACATCTGCCTGGCTGCGGCGATTCCCGCCGCGCTGTATTTCTTCACCGCGTTCTTCATGGTTCACCTCGAAGCCGGCCGCGCCAAATTGCACGGCCTGCCGAAGAGCGAATGCCCCGATCCGATCGCCGCACTCAAGCGCGACTGGTATCTGCTGGTGCCGCTCAGCGTGCTCGTCTGGCTGCTGTTTTCCGGCTTCACGCCGCTGTTCTCCGGCACCGTCGGCCTGGCGCTCACCGCGATTCTCATCCTCGGCAGCGCGATTGCGCTGCGGCTCAAAGGCACGGCCCTGCGGGTCGCGTTCTGGGTGGCGCTCGGGCTGGCATGCTCGGCGTTTGCGAAGTTCGGCATCGGCCTGTTCTTTACCCTCATCGCCTTGCTTGCGGTGGTCTGCTTCTTCGTCCAGGGCGGGCGCGAAACGCTGCGCATCACCGTCGATGCGCTGGCCGAAGGTGCACGCCATGCCTTGCCTGTCGGCGTGGCCTGCGCGCTGGTCGGCGTGATCATCGGTTGCCTTACGCTGACCGGTGCGGCGACCATGTTCGCCAACATGATCATCGAACTGGGGCGTGACAGCCTGATCACCTCGCTGGTGCTCACCATGCTGGTCTGCCTGCTGCTCGGCATGGGCATCCCGACCATCCCCAATTACATCATCACCTCCTCGCTGGCAGCACCGGCGCTGCTCGAACTGGGCGTGCCGCTGGTGGTGAGCCACATGTTCGTCTTCTACTTCGGCATCATGGCCGACCTGACACCGCCGGTGGCGCTGGCCGCCTTCGCCGCGGCGCCGATCGCGCGAACCTCGGGCATGAAGATCGGCATGCAGGCGCTGCGCATCGCGATTGCCGGTTTCGTCGTGCCCTACATGGCGGTCTATACGCCGGCGCTGATGCTGCAGGGTGACTGGACTGTTGGCGCCGTGCTGTATGTGGTCTTCAAAGCGGTGCTGGCGATCATAATGTGGGGCGCGGCGAGCATTGGCTACCTCGGTGCGCCGCTCAACGTGCCGACGCGCCTGCTGGCCGGCGCCGGCGCGGTGCTGCTGGTGGCCGCGCTGCCGATCACCGACGAGCTCGGATTGGCGGTGGTTGCGCTGGTCTTCGGGCTGGTGGTGTGGCGCAGCCGCAGTGCTCAGACGGCGTAGGCGGGTCGCCGTCACGCTTCCAGTAACGGTGCGCTCGGCGGCCAGTCAGTGGTCTTTGAGCGCGAAGATGCCCGGGGCGTTGCGCCAATAGCCCTTGTAGTCCATGCCGCAGCCGAAGAGGAAACGGTCGGGCATGTCGAGGCCGGTGAATTCGGCGCGCATGCCAGGGGTCGCCTTGCGTGGGTGAACCTTGTGCACCAGCACCGCGCTATGCACCGCCGCGGCGCCTTCCTGCTGCATGTGTTCGACGATTGCAGCGAGGGTGTGGCCCTCGTCGAGGATGTCGTCGAGCACGAGTACGGTGCGCCCGCGCAGATCCTGGGTCGGGCGGATGCGCCAGTCGAGCATGTTGCCCTGCAGCGCGTGGCCATATCGCGTGGCGTGAAGGTAGGCGACTTCGAGCGGAAACGTCAGCCGACGCAACAGGCAGCCGGCGAGGATCAGCCCGCCGTTCATGACCGCGTAGATGATCGGGTTGGTGTCCTTGAGCTTGGCGGTAATTTCGGCGGCCATGCGGTCGAGCGCGGCGTCGACGGCGGCGTTGTCGGCGAGGCAGTCGGCCTCTTCCATGGCGCGGCGCATTTCGTCGAGGTCAACAGGCATGGCAGGCATCATCCAAAAAATACGTGTAACCGATATGCGCGATCGCGCATCCAATACACGCGATGGTAGCGCAGTGCCCGCCCGGGCGGCGGCGCGAACAGCCGTAACCGGCGCCAAACGGGCGAATGAGCGGTATCATGAAGAGCCGAGGGGGGAACCCCGGTGGGTGATGAATGTCTCTTGTTGGCAGGTGGTTGCCGTCTTGCGTGGTGCGCCAGCTCGCGATGCTTTGGCGCAAAATCCAATTTTTTCGGAGTCCTGAATGACCGTTCGGTTTGTCGAGGCGTGCCGCTTACCCAATCGCATCGGCCTGTTCATGTTGCATGGTTTCGAGGATGAATCCACCGGCATCGAGCATCTGGCGCTGACGCATGGCGACGTGAGCGGCGATGAGCCGGTGCTGGCGCGCATTCATTCCGAGTGCCTGACCGGCGACAGCTTGTTCAGCGAACGGTGTGATTGCGGTTATCAGCTCGAAGCGGCGATGCGCAAGGTGGTCAGCGAGGGCCGGGGCGTCATCCTGTATCTGCGCCAGGAAGGGCGCGGCATCGGGCTGCTCAACAAGATCCGCGCTTACAAATTGCAGGATGAAGGCGCCGATACGGTGGAGGCCAACGAACAACTTGGTTTTCCGGCCGACATGCGCGATTTCAGCATCTGCAAGCCGATGCTCGATCACCTCGGGATCGGCGCGGTGCGCCTGATGACCAACAATCCGCGCAAGCTCGACAGCCTGCGTCAGCAGGGCTTGACGATCGTCGAGCATCTGCCGCTACAGGTCGGTCGCAATCCGCACAACACGGCCTATCTCGATACCAAGGCGGCCAAGCTCGGTCACCTGATGCATCCGACGCGCGCGTATCGTCCGGTGTCGGACGATCGCGGACCGGGTGAGGTGGTCGCCGCGCAGACGCGTTAGTCGCGACGGCGGGCGCCGTATCGACGACGAGAAAAAGGCCGCGTCTGCGGCCTTTTGTCATTCGGGCAGCGCGACCTTGTAGTCGGTGCTGGTCAGGTAATCGCGGAAGACGTGCTCGGCATCGAGCAACTGGTAGGTGCCGTCTTCGTTGCGGTGCGTGGTGTCCTTGAGCCGGTAGGTGTAGTGGCCGCAGGTCCAGCAGTCGAAGTTGCGCATGTGGGTGCACAGGCAGGTCTTGTCCATCACCTTGACCTTGCGCGCCTCGGGGTGGGCGGCCACTTCACGGTTGTAGGCCTCGATGTACTGACAGTTGCCTTTCGAATCGAGAAGGTAGCCGTATGCCTCGCAATTTGGGCGAATGCCGCTGCCGATCGAGGGGCTGCTCTTGAGCATGCGCATCGGATAACCGGTGGGCGAAATCAGATTGACTTCGATATCCTCTTCTTCGGCATTGAAATACTCCTGCGCGACGTCGGGGGGCAGGCCGCATTCATGGGTGACGGTAAATCGCGTTGCCACCTGAACCGCGCTCGCACCATGCTCGAGATAATTCACGGCATCCGAGCCCGTGAAGACGCCGCCGGCAGGAATGAGCGGGATGTCCAGCGCTTCCTGCTGCATCCACGCATGGATTTCGGCGACGATGGTAGCCAGGTCGTAGTCCGCCCAGTCGAGACCAAAGCCCAGGTGCCCACCGGCGAGCGGCCCTTCGATCACAATATAGTCAGGCAAGCGGTTGGTGCGCGCGCTTTTCTTGAGGAACAGCTGCAAGGCGCGCAGCGACGAGACGATGATGCCTAACTTGGCATCGCGAAAACGCGGATGATCCTCGATCAGCGCGAAGGAGCCCAGGTGAAGCCCCGCGGCCAGCGTGATGCCGTCGATGCCGGCGTCGAGCGCCGCACGCAGGCGCGCCCGGAGCGTGTCCTTCGGGCTGTTCATGGTCAGCTTTTCCATGCAGTTGATGAAGATCAGCCCTGACCCGCGCTTGGCCTCCATGGTCGCCCGGACATGATTCTGCGTCGCCTCGGCAAGCAGGCCCATGTCGAACTGCACCACTGATTTATCCGAATTGGCGACGTTGAATTTGTATTGCTGCAGCTTGTTCTTGACGTACTTGGTGTTGTAGCGCCGATCGGATACCGTCGGCAGCATGGCATCGGAAATGTGACCGATACCGCCCATGCGCGCCGCCACCAGGGAGAGGGAGGAGGTCGAAATATCCACCCCCATGCCGCCGATCATGATTGGTACCAGCTCATGCTGGCCCATCTTCAGGCGAAAATCGTCAACACGCTTCATTCTGTCATTGTCCCCGTGGCTACGTCGGCCGCTGGCCGCCCGCCGCAATGCGTCGTGGCCGCCAGAGGCGCATTATCGCTCAGGATGCCCACTGACGGGGTTGATTGCGCACATTTGCGAGGCGTACCAATGGCCCCACCCGCACAAATATGACGGGTAACTGTGCCGTGCCGTTTCAGCCCCAGTCGTAATCGATCGACAGCGGCGCGTGGTCGGAAAAGCGCTCATCCTTACAGACGAATGCGCTGCGCGCGCGCTGCGCGATTCCGGGCGTCGCGATCTGGTAGTCGAGCCGCCAGCCGACATTCTTCGCCCACGCCTGCCCACGATTCGACCACCAGGTGTAGCTTTCGCCGGTCGCCTCAGGATGCAGTTGGCGATAAACATCCACCCAGCCGACGTCATCGAATATTCGCGTCAGCCATGCGCGCTCTTCGGGCAAGAAACCTGAGTTCTTCTGGTTGGACTTCCAGTTCTTCAAATCGATCTCGCGATGTGCGATGTTCCAGTCCCCGCAGACGATGATCTCGCGTCCGCTGGCGAGCAGCGTTTCCATGTGCGGCAGGAAGATGTCCATGAAGCGATACTTCGCCGCCTGGCGCTCTTCCGAACTCGAGCCCGATGGCAAGTACAGCGAAATGACCGACAGATCGCCGAAATCCGCTTCGAGATAACGGCCCTCGGCATCGAACTCGGCGTTGCCGAGGCCCTCGACGACACGCGCGGGCGCGCGGTGGCAATACAGCCCGACGCCGCTGTATCCCTTCTTCTCTGCGGTATGAAAAAACCCCTGATAGCCGGGTGGCGAAAGCATGGATTCGCTCAGGTCGGCGTGTTGTGCCTTGAGCTCCTGCAGACACACGACGTCACCCTGCTGTTTCGCCAACCAGGCGAAAAAACCCTTGCGTTCCGCTGAACGGATGCCGTTGAGGTTGATACTGATGACGCGTAACATCGATTTTTAAACAAACTTATGGTCGAGATCGAACGTGGAGTTTAGCCGGGATTTCATCGCACTGGCCTGCGACAAGGGTGTCTTGCGCTTTGGTGAATTCATCACCAAAGCAGGGCGCAAATCTCCCTATTTCTTCAACGCCGGACTGTTCGACGACGGCGCCTCGTTCGGTGCTTTGTGCAGTTTTTACGCACGCACCATCCTCGCCTCCGGGGTCGATGCAACGATGCTCTTCGGCCCCGCCTACAAAGGCATCCCGCTGGTCGCCGGCACCGCCATGCGGCTCGCCGAGCAGGGTGTGAATCTGCCCTACTGTTTCAACCGCAAGGAAGCCAAGGATCATGGCGAAGGCGGTAAGCTGATTGGCGCGCCACTGGCTGGGCGCGTACTGATCCTCGACGACGTCATCTCGGCCGGCACCTCGGTGCGTGAGTCGGTCGACATCATTCGCGCCGCCGGCGCGGTGCCGGTGGGCGTTGTGATCGCGCTCGACCGCATGGAACGCGGCCAGGGCGCGGACTCGGCGGTACAAGAAGTACAAAGGCGTTACGATATGCCGGTGCTGGCGGTGGCCACGCTGGACGATCTCATCGCATATCTGGCGGACAGCAGGGAGCTCACCGCCAATCTGTCGGCCGTCAAGGCCTATCGTGCGACTTACGGCGTGACCACGGACTGAAACAATGCGAAAGCTGTGGCTCGGTGCAGGCTTGGTGATATTTGGCTTCGTCTCGGCCAGCCCGGTCGCGGTCGCCGCCAGCCCTTCGATCTATTGCTGCGAAAACGCCGGCGGGCAACGCGTGTGCGGCGATGTGTTGCCGCAGGCCTGCTATGGCCGGGCCTACCGGCGGGTCGCCGCTGACGGCACCGTGATCGAGCGCTTTGCCGCGCCGATGTCGGAAAAGGAGCGTGCCGAAGCGGCGCGCGCCGAACGCCTGCGCGAACTGGAAGAAGCCCGCCGGCGCAGCCAGCGCCTGCAGGATCGCGCGCTGCTCGACACGTATCGCAGCCTCGACGACATCGACGCGCGAGAATCACGCGCCGTGGCCGACATCCAGCGCGATCTCGACCGCGCACGCCAGCGCGAGAGGCAGATTCGTCAGGAATATGAACGCCTGCAGGAAGAAGCCAAGCTGCATCCCCAAGGCCAGGTGCCGGACGACCTCACCCAGGCCATCCGCGACAATCGCTCCGAAATGAATGCGCAGGCCACGGTGATCGACGCCAAGCTCAAGAACATCGAAGCGGAGCAGGCGCGCTACCAGCGCGACCGCCGACGCTATCGCGCATTGACCGAGAGCGGTCAGCGGTAGCGCGGAGCCTCAAATCGAGAAATCGAACCGGCGCTGAATCGGTCGCGGCGGTGGCGCAAATGACAGCGCCAAAATAGCGTCGCTTCCACCGCCGCGGACTTGACGACCAGCGACCTGTACGCAGGGTGCTATGGTCGCGCGGTGTGTGCCGGCTTGCCGCGACCTGCCGGCGCCTTCAGGCTCAATGCAACCCAGCACAGCAGGAACAGCATCAGCGTCATGCGCGGCATGTCGAGCAGGCTGTCGAACAATCCCACAACGAGATAGCCGACAATACCGGCCGCCAGCGGTGGCGAGAAAGGGTGGTGTCGCGCGCGGCCAAGCGTGATCCTTCCGAGTGCCGCCAACAAGATCAGGACGACCGCGGCAACGCCGAGCCAGCCCTGTTCCACCCAGACGTGCAATAGCAGATTCTTGGCATGCCACGGCAAGTGATGGCGATCGGAACTGAAAAACCAACGATCGACGCCGTCATCGAAGTTGCCGTTGACGAGCAGGCTGCGTCCGCTGCTGTCGATGACTTCGACGTCATCGATGTCAAGCGGTGCCCGACCCGATGTGGCAAGTGACAGCACGCTGGGTCGGTAGCTGAGTCCGCCCGAGAGCGGCAGCTGGTCGGCCGTGGTTGTGCCGGTGATGATCGTCCACGTATCGTTTGTGACGGCGATCTCTCTGCTGGAACAGTGATTGGTGTAGAGCAGATGCTTGCGGCAGACTTCAACGTGCAGGCCAGATTCAGTTGGCGCACGCACGCGAATCCGGAAATGGAACGGGCCTTCCGTGTTGTGATCGACACGCTGGGATATGCGAAACAGCTCGCCGAAGCCGAGGACGCTGCGTGACGCAGCCAACCGCGAAAACCGGTTTCCCTCGTCGGTGGGAAGCTGCCACGAACCGGCATTGGAGGCCAGCGGTCCGGCCCAGAAGTACGCTTCTGGATAGCGGCCGAGGCCGATGCCGAGCCACGCATCAGCCGTGCTCGTCGCCAG
>CBDULG010000129.1:0-8096 GCA_965367985.1 uncultured Rhodocyclaceae bacterium | reverse complement strand
AACAATAAGGCGAAAGCTCCCCTGGCTCATCACTGCCGCACTCGCTGCAGCGCCAACGCTGGCCAGCGCGGCGATCATTTCCTACACGACGATGCTCAGCGGCGGCGCAGAGAACCCCGTGAATAACTCGCTCGGCACCGGAACCAGCACGGTGACGATCGACACCATCTCTGAGACGATGCGGGTTGAGGCGACGTTTTCGGGGTTGACGGGCACGACGACCGCGGCGCACATCCACTGCTGCGTTCCGCCACCGGGCAACGCAGGCGTGGCCTCACAGGCGCCCAGCTTCGGCGGATTTCCGACCGGCGTCACGGCGGGCAGCTACGACATGACCTTCGACCTCGATGACGCGTCGAGCTTCAATCCGTCGTTCGTTGCGGCGAACGGGGATGTGGCGGGCGCGCAAGCGGCCTTGATTGCAGGCCTTGGTAGTGGCCAGGCCTACCTCAACATTCATTCGAGTATCTTTGGTGGCGGCGAGATCCGCGGCTTCTTTGCCCAGGTGCCAGAACCGGCCTCGCTCGCCCTGGCGCTTGTCGGGCTCGCCGGGCTGGGTTTGAGCCGGCGCAGACGCGCATAGTTGGTGGCTGATGGAGCGGGGCCAGTATCCTGCCCCCGCTTCGCCTTGCACCCGTCATTCACCCGCCATACGCTTCCCGAAGGACACTGCGTAGGCCGGCGAGCGGAACAACAGCACCGGGTCGTTGGTCGGCGCGATGCCGTCGCTCATCACCAGTGGATCGAAGTTGATGTTCTCGCATGCCGCGCCGGCCTGCGGCATCGCTGAGGTAAGGATCAGCGTGCCGGCCTTTACCTGCGTGCGCTCCGTCGGCCAGGACACCGTGGGATCGTCCGCTGCGTCGCCGGCTTCACCGATGCTGAGCACCATGTCCCACTGCACCGGGCCCTGTTGCGTCCGCTCGATCAGCGCCTGCTCGAGAAAATCCGGCGGCATCGAATTCATTTCCTCATCGGTGAGTTGCTTTTCCCCGTCCCGCGGCACGAAATGAAAACGCACCAGCGTGGTCTGGTCGTTAGCGTTGATGAACTTGAAGGTGTGAATGCCGAAGTAGGCGCTGTTGGCATAGCTCACCGGCGGGTTGTTGGCGCCGATAAATTCCGATTGCGCGAGGTTGTCAGGGTGACTCTCCTTGAAGGTCTTGATCTTCTCGGGGTCGCGCTTGCCGGTGACCGGGTCGGGCTTGAGCGCAACCATGAGGTCGAGAAAAGTGCGCGGATGGGCGGCGCCAAACATCGGCGTGTTGAGCATCGTCATATGCTGCAGGCGGCCATTGGCGGGCGTGAACTGCAGCGCCAACCCGCGTGGGCTCTTCGCTGTATCCGGCGCCTTCGGGTTGCCGCCCGGCAGCGAGAAGCGCGCGATCACCGGAATCGGCTGGCCGGAAAACAAGGGCGATCGGGAGTAGGCGGCGGCATCGGATGCGCCGACGAATTCCCCGGTGGCGCATGTGCCCTTGGTGTGGTTGCGGCGCGCGCCGGGCGTGACGCCGAAGGCCTCTTCGAGCGCGGTCACCACCTGGTCGGGACTGACTTCGCCGGCGGTCGCGTGCATGGGCGCGCCAAGCAACGTGAGCGCAGATAATCCCCATTTGAGAAACGTGCTTCCATTTGCTCGCTGTTTCATGCCCTGACTCCTTTCTACAGTGACTACACGATGAGGCGCGGCATACATGAAAAGAAAGGGATGGCGCGGGGGCGCCTGGCCTAGCGGCTGCGCCGCCGCACGCTATCACGTGACGTCGCGCGCGATGAGCGCGTGGCGCCGCGGCGCTCGATCTGACGCTGTGCTTTCGTGCTGGAGACGGCACGCGCACGCCGTGCGTCACGGCCGCTGCGGCGATCGCGCTGGATGCGATCAGGCGCGCTCGACGGGGTGGCGACACGGCCACTCTCGCGCACACGGTCGCGGCGCGCGTTGCGCGAACGGCGCGGCATCGTCGCCGGATTGACCGCCTCGCTCGCGCCTGCCCGAGCCTTTCGCCAGCCATCCCTTTGCAGGTCGTTCAGCCGGCCGTCGCCTGCCGCCTGCGAAGCAAATGCGCTTGCCGCTAATACGGCGGCAAGCAGGGTCTTGTAAACTGGAGACATGACGCTCTCACATGGCGGTGTGCGATGGCAACGATCGAGGCGAGCGTGGTGCGCAGCGCCGCGATAGTTAGGGCAAATCATGCTTGTAGTTTAGGCATTCTGGCGGAGAACTTCCATGTTGCGCAGGCTGGGCTTCCTGCTGATCGTGCTGGCCGTTTTTTTCGTACCACTGGGCGTCGCGGTGGGGCGGCACTTTGCCGACGAGGCGCGCGTCACTGACTGGCGCAGCGCGCGGCACGACACCAGCGGCCAGGCACCGCCGGCGGCGAGCACGCCCGAGGCGGTGATACAGGTGTACGGTGCGCGCGCTTTTGGCTGGCGTGGCGCGTTCGGTGTGCATACCTGGCTGGCCGTCAAGCCACGGGGCGCGGCGCGCTATACACGGCTCGAAGTCATTGGCTGGGGAGTGCGCCGCGGCATGGATGCAGTGCGCGTGCGGCAGGGCGTGCCCGATGCGCATTGGTATGGCAATCGGCCGATGCTGCTGCGTGATGTACGTGGCGGCGCGGCCGTGGACGCACTCATCGACCGGCTGCTGGCGGCCGCCGCCAGCTATCCGCACATTCGTGAATACCGCATGTGGCCCGGCCCCAACAGCAACACCTTCATTGCTTATCTGGGTCGCGAGGTGCCGGAACTGCGTCTCGATCTGCCGTCCACGGCGATCGGCAAGGACTACCTGCCCGAAGGCGCGCTGCTGTCGACGGCGCCCAGTGGCGGTGGCGTGCAATTGTCGCTCGGCGGGCTGCTGGGCATCATCGCCGCACCGCAGGAGGGCGTCGAGATCAATCTGCTCGGCTTGTCGGTGGGCGTTGATCTCTCGCCGCCGGCAATCAAGCTGCCGGGCATAGGGCGGATCGGTGCCGCGCAGGCCCGCCTGCCCACGGACGATTCCTGATCTGCCGGCAGTGCGGGACGCCAGACGATGGCCGTAGCTCCAGCAAAAAACGCGTTCCCCCGATTTGCGACTGCAAGTATCGGAACACGATACTCGGTAACTTTCCGTCTCATCGAAGTGCTTTTTCGCTAGACTTCCGTCATCCGCACTTTCGGCCCTTTTCATGAGCACCACCTCCGATCTCGTTGCCGCGTTGAAGACCGAACTGAAGGCCGCTGGCCTCAGCTACGCTGCGCTGGCGGAGCGCCTTGGCATGGCTGAATCGAGCGTCAAGCGCATGTTTTCGTCGCGCGGCGATCTGCCGCTGTCGCGAGTCGATGCGGTATGCCGCGTGCTCGGCATGGATTTCGCCGACCTCGCGCGCACAGTGGCCGACAGCCAGCCGCTGCTGCAGCAACTGAGCCTCGAACAGGAGGCGGCGGTGGTCGCCGACCGCCAGTTGCTGATGGTGGCAATCTGCGTGATGAGCCAGATGCCGCTCGAGGACATCGTTGGCGCCTACACCCTGTCGCCGGCCGAAGGTGTCCGCTGCCTGACCCGACTCGATGCGCTTGGCATTATCGATCTGCGCCCGGGCAACCGCTACCGCCTGAAGGTGGCGAAGGGCTTCCGCTGGTTGCCGCACGGACCGGTGATGCAGTTCTTTCGCGACGAGGTGCTGCAGGACTATTTCGCCGGCGGTTTCGACGGCGAAGCGGAGTTGCTCAGCGTAGTGCATGGCGAAATCGGGCGTGCGCAGGCCCTGGGGTTTCACGACCGGCTCACCCGTCTGTGCCAGGACTTCTCCAACCAGCATCTGGCCGACCAGAAACTGCCGGCGGGTCAGCGCCAGGCGTTCACGCTGGTCATCGGCATGCGTTCGTGGCTCATGCCGGCGCTGCGCGATCTGCAGCGGCCGCAGCGGGCGGCGCGATGAACGCGCCCCTGCGCGAGACCCCTTCGCCGTCGCGCCGCCGTCTGCTGTTGTGCGCGCTCGGTTTGGGCGCCGCGGGCGCCGCCGGCACCCTGGGTTGGGCGCTGGCGCGTCCGTATCTGGTCAATCCCTGCCTTGCCGACTTGCCGGCCGGTCTGGCCGATCACCCGCTGATCGCAGCCGCCTGGGAAGGCATCGAGCCCGCGCGCCTGTGGGACTGTCACGTGCATCTTGCAGGCATCGGTGACAGCGGCAGTGGCATCGCGATCTCCGAGCGCATGCGCAGCCCGTTTAACCCGATCGAGTATGTGCAACGTCTGTTCTATCTCAACGCCGGTTGCACGCACGATGCGCCGGGGCAGGTCGATGAGAGCTACGTCACCCGGCTGCAAGATCTCGCGGCCGGGCTGGCCGGTGCCAAGCTCATGCTCTTCGCCTTCGACCATGTTCACGATGCACGCGGCATGGTGCAGCCGGCGCAATCGGCGTTCTACGTGCCCAACGACTACGCGCAGCGCATCGCTGCTGCCCACCCGGCGCTGTTCGAATGGGTGTGCTCGATTCACCCCTATCGTGCCGACTGTGTCGAGGCGCTCGAGGCCGCCGTGGCGGGGGGGGCGCTGGCGGTCAAATGGCTGCCGCCGACAATGGCTATCGATCCCGCCTCCCCGCTGTGCGACCGCTTCTATGCCGCGCTGGCGCGCCTCGACCTGCCGCTGATTTCGCATGGTGGCGAGGAGCGCGCCGTGCATGGCCCCGGCCTGGCTGGATGGGCCAATCCGCTGCGGCTGCGCCGTGCGCTCGATGCCGGCGTGCGCGTGGTGGTGGCGCATTGCGCCATTGCGGGGGAAGACGTCGATCTCGACCGCGGTGGCGATGCGCATCGCGTGCCGAGCTTCTATCTGTTCGCCCGCCTGATGGATTCGCCGGACTATCGCCGGGCGCTGTTTGCCGACATTTCCAGCATTACCTTCCGGACGCACGATGCGGCCCTGGTCGGCGAAATCCTCGCGCGCGAAGCCTGGCACGACCGCCTGCTGTTCGGCTCCGACTATCCCTTGCCCGGCGTAGTGCCGCTGATCTCTCCCGCGAAATTCGCCGAGGCCGGCATGCTTGCCGCGGACGCCGTGCCGGTACTCGAAGAAGTACGCGCGCACAACCCGATCCTTTTCGATTTCGTTCTCAAGCGTCACTTGCATAACGACGGTCGGCGCTTTGCCGCCAGCGTCTTTCACACCCGCGATTTCTTCAAGCGGTTCACTTCCTTTTCCGAGGCCTTGTCATGAATCGTTTTCTCGCGATCGGTTGCGCGCTGGTGTTCGCCGCGCTGACCGGCTGTGCCAGCATGTGGCCGCAGTCGCAATCCATGCAGCGCGCGACGCTGGTGGACTATCTCTACCCCGATGGCGACGCCGAGGCGATGACACCAACGATCACCGAGCTGCGTTTGCCGTTGCGTGTTGGGGTGGGTTTCGTGCCGTCGCGCAGTGGCGCGCTCGCCACTGCCGCCCAGCGCGAGGCCTTGCTTGAACGCGTGCGCGGCGCCTTCGTCCACCATGACTTCATCGCCGATATCCAACCCATTCCCGACGGCTACATGCGGCCCGCGGGCGGCTTTGCCAATCTCGACCAGGTCGCGCGCATGCTCGATGTGCAGGTGGTGGCGCTGCTCTCGTACGATCAGGTGCAGTTCAACGACAGCAACCGCCTGTCGGTGCTCTACTGGACGATCATCGGTGCCTACCTGTTCAACGGCGATGAGTACGATGTAAGTACGCTGGTCGATGCGTCGGTGTTCGATGTGACCAGCCGCAAATTGCTGTTTCGCGCTCCGGGCAGCAGCCAGATCAAGGGCAGCTCGCCGATGGTGCGCTTCAGCGAAGCCTCGCGCGAGGCCCGAGACGCCGGCTTCACGAAAGCGGTCGATGCGATGGTGCCGGCGCTCGAGCGCGAGATCGAGGCGTTCCGCGAGCGCATCAAATCCGATAGCTCGGTGCGCGTCGTGCATTCGCCGGGTTACCGCGGCGGAGGCGCATTCGGGCTTGCTGACGTGCTGGTCGTGCTTGCCGGACTCGTGCTTGCCGGGGTGACACGTGCGCGCGGCTGACTGGGTGAAAGGCTCACGCGGGTGGGCCGCACTGGTCTGGTTCGGCGCGTGCACGCTGGCTGCGGCGTGGCCCGCCGCGGTGTTGCAGTTCGATCGTGCCGCAATTGCCGACGGCGAGCTGTGGCGCGTGTTGAGCGGGCATTGGGTGCACTGGAGCGCCGTCCACGCACTGGGCAATGGCGCGCTGTTGATGGCGCTGCTTGGTGCTGCGCGCGAGAACTTGCCGTGGCTACGGCTGTGGCTGGTGGCGGCGCCGATAATGTCGCTGCTGCTGTTCGCATTCGACCCCACGCTGGCACAGTATCGGGGCAGTTCGGGGCTCGTGGCGATGGTCGCAGGCGCAGTGTGGGTTCAGTGGCTGCCGGTGCGTCCGCGCCTGGCCTGGACGCTGGCAGCGCTGGTGGCGGCGCGGCTTGCGGTCGACGTTTCCGGCATGGGCATGCCAGGCGTTCTGCCTTCCGGGGTGATCACAGCGTGGCCGGTGCACGCGTTCGGCCTGCTCGCCGGGGCCGCCGTGGCGGGCTGGGCGGCACACGCGGGCGATAACAGGCGGCAAGAGATGCTGGCATGAGTTCCCAGTTCACGCTGCTGCACGAGCGCCGCTTCCTGCCGTTTTTTCTCACCCAGTTCCTCGGCGCCTTCAACGACAATCTGTACAAGAACGCGCTGGTCGTGCTGATCACCTTCCAGGCGGCGCGCTACACCGCAATGTCGCCCGACGTGCTGGTCAATCTGGCCGCCGGCATCTTCATCCTGCCTTTCTTTCTCTTTTCCGCGACCGCCGGCCAGCTTGCCGACAAGTACGAGAAGAGCCACCTGATGCGCGGCATCAAGCTGCTCGAGATCTTCATCATGGCGCTGGCCGCCACCGCCTTCGCGCTCGACTCCCTTGCCCTCATGCTCGCCACGCTGTTTCTCATGGGCACACAGTCGTCGCTTTTCGGGCCAGTGAAATACGCCATCCTGCCGCAGCATCTGGACGAGACCGAACTGGTCGGCGGCAATGGCCTGGTCGAGTCGGGCACCTTCGTGGCGATCCTCATCGGCACCATCGCGGGCGGCGTGATCATCGCGCTGCCCGGCGGTACGCGCTGGGTGTCGGTGGCGGTGCTGATCATCGCCTGTGCCGGCTATCTGGCGAGCCGCGGGATTCCCCATGCCGCGGCGGCCGACGCGGCGCTGCGCATCAACTGGAATCCACTCTCGCAAACGCTGCGCACGCTCGGTTTTGCGCGCGCCAACCGTACGGTGTTCCTGTCGATTCTGGGGATCTCGTGGTTCTGGTTCTACGGCGCGCTGCTGTTGTCGCAGTTTCCCGGCTATGCGCGCAGCGTACTGGGCGGCGACGAGTATGCTGTCACACTGCTGCTGGCGATCTTTTCGGTGGGCATCGGCACCGGCTCGTTGTTGTGCGAGAGGCTTTCCGGCCGGCATGTGGAAATCGGTCTGGTGCCTTTCGGCGCGATCGGCCTGACGCTGTTCGGGCTGGATCTGTGGTGGGCCAGCCCGGCGCCCGGCGCGCTCGGCACGGCGCAAAGCCTGGATGCCGTCCTGGCCCACGGTGTGACCTGGCGGGTGATCTTCGATCTGGTCTTGATCGGCACCTTCGGCGGGTTTTTCATCGTGCCGCTGTATGCGCTCATCCAGAGCCGCAGCAAGGCGTCGCACCGCTCGCGCATCATCGCCGGCAACAACATCCTCAACGCGCTGTTCATGGTCGTGGCCGCGCTCATGGGGGCCGGCCTGCTGGCGGCAGGGGTGTCGATCGCGCAGCTCATTCTGATCACCGCCCTGCTCAACGCCTGCGTGGCCATCTACATTTTCACGCTGGTGCCCGAGTTCCTGCTGCGCTTTATTGTGTGGCTGCTGGTGCATGCGGTGTACCGGTTGCGGGTGCGCGGCGAAGAGCATATTCCCGACGCGGGGCCGGCGCTGCTGGTGGCCAATCACGTCAGCTTCGTCGATGCACTCGTCATCATGGCGGTGAGCCGACGACCGATCCGCTTTGTCATGGATCACCGCATCTTCCGCTGGCCGATCCTGTCCTTCGTGTTCCGCACCAGCCG
>CBDULG010000128.1:0-8107 GCA_965367985.1 uncultured Rhodocyclaceae bacterium | reverse complement strand
CTGGAACCCGCGTTGCCACCGCCCGCGCAACGGGTGCTCGACTTCTGGTTCGGGGTCGCCGGCAGCGAAACGTTCGGTACCCAGCGGGCGATATGGTTCCAGAAGGACGACGCCACCGATGAAGCCCTTCGCACCCGGTTTCGCGACGATGTCGAGGCCGCGCTGGCCGGTGGGCTGACTGACTGGGATTTTCATCCGCGCGGCCGCCTGGCGCGCATCCTGCTCCTGGATCAATTCACGCGCAACATCTTTCGCAACACGCCGCGCGCCTTTGCCGGCGACGCGCCGGCGCTCGCCGCGGCACGGCAGTGTGTTGATGACGGTAGCCACCTGGCGCTGCTGCCGGTCGAGCGCATATTCGTCTACATGCCGTTCGAACACGCCGAGGACGCAGCCGCGCAGGCGCGGGCGGTTGCCCTTTTTCGTGCGCTCGACGCGGCGCACGACGGATTCTCGAGTGTGCTCGACTACGCCCTACGCCATCAGACGGTGATCAATCGCTTCGGCCGTTTTCCGCACCGCAATGCCATTCTCGGCCGCGAGAGTACCGCGGAAGAGCGTGCTTTTCTCGCGAAACGGGGTAGCGGCTTTTAGCGCCCCGCGCCCGCCCCCCAGCTACGCGGCCACACCATGGCGGGCCGCATCGAGCGTCTGCGTGCCGGGCAGTCCGCATTCGAGAATCGCCTTGCGCAACACGTCGATGGCGCCGCTGCGCGGATAAGTCACCCGCCAGGCGAGCGCAACGGTGCGGTAGGGTTCGGGCGCCTCGAAGGGCCGCACGGCGAGCAAGGCGTTATGCCCGGGAATGTCGTCGGCAGCGGTGCTCGGCAACACGGTAACGCCGACGCCGCTGGCCACCATCAGACGGATGGTTTCGAGCGAACTGCTTTGCAAGGTGCGCTGCAGCCCCGCCACGCCATTGCATTCCGGGCAGACCTCGAGCACCTGATCGCGAAAACAATTTCCCGCACCGAGCAGCAACAACTGGTCCTCAGCCAATTGCGCCGGCGCAATCGCCTTTTGCGCCAGCCACGGGTGGTCGGCCGGCAGTAAGACACGAAACGGTTCGTTGTAGATCGGCTGCACGACGATTCCGGCCTGTGCGAAAGGCAGCGCGAGGATGGCCACATCGATGTCGCCGCGCTTGAGCGCTTCGGCCAGCCGCGCGGTGTAGTCCTCTTCGATGATCAACGGCATGCGTGGCGCCAGATCCTTGACGCGCGAAATGAGGCGCGGCAACAGGTAGGGGCCGATCGTGTAGATTGCGCCGACTCGCAGCGGCCCGCCGAGCGGGTCCTTGCCGGCCTGTGCAATCTCCTTGATCTGGCCAGCTTCGACGAGCACGCGCTGCGCCTGCTCGACGATGCGCTGACCCAGTTCGGTGACTTTTACATCATTGGTGCCCCGCTCGAAGAGCATCACACCCAACTGCTCTTCGACCTTCTTGATCGCCACCGAAAGTGTCGGCTGGCTCACATGGCACTGCTCGGCGGCGCGGCCGAAGTGACACTCACGCGCCAGCGAAACAATGTACTTAAGATCTGTCAAGGTCACGAACCACCTCCGCCCGGAACGGTTTGCAGATTAGATGGTCTGCCGTATGTAAGTATCCCAGCCTATGACACAAGGGGATAGCACGGAGTTGCAAGGCAATTTGCTGGCTTTTTCCGACAAGCTCTTGAAATCTCCAGCGCAAACCCGCACTCAATAGCCATCAGGCACCGCTGAGGAAGCGCACTGGGCTGAAAATTCGACACAGGAGAATTCATGAAACGACGAACCCTTTTCATCGCCGCGCTGTGCGGAGCGCTTGGCCTGAGCGCAGCAGGCGTATGGTCGCCCGACGCGCCGATCGGCACCGCCCATGCCGTCGACAAGGCCAGCGCCGATGCGCAGATTCCGTTGCAAGGCCTGCCCGACTTCGGCGATCTGGTGTCGCGCGTCGGTCCGGCGGTAGTCAATATCAGCGTGGTGCAGGAAGTCGCCAGCCGCTTCGGCGGTAGCAACGATCCGTTCGAGGAATTCCTGCGCCGCTTTGGCGTCCCCATTCCCGGCATGCCGGAAGGGCGCGGCGGTCAAGACGGCGCGCCACAGATTGCGCGCGGCGTCGGCTCGGGCTTCATCGTCAGCGCCGACGGCTATGTGCTGACCAACGCGCACGTCGTCGACGATGCCACCGAAGTGACCGTGCGGCTGACCGACAAGCGCGAATTCAAGGCCAAGGTCGAAGGCGTCGACAAGCGCACCGACGTGGCCCTGCTCAAGATCGATGCCACCGGCCTGCCGACAGTCACGATCGGCGATCCCGAGAGTGCCCGCGTAGGCGAGTGGGTGATTGCCGTCGGTTCGCCCTTCGGCTTCGACAACACCGTCACCGCCGGCATCATTTCGGCCAAGGCGCGCCGCCTTCCGGACGAAACCTACGTGCCCTTCATCCAGACCGACGTCGCGGTGAACCCCGGCAACTCGGGCGGCCCGCTGTTCAACCTGCAGGGCGAGGTGATCGGCATCAACTCGCAGATCTATTCGCGCTCGGGCGGTTTCATGGGGATTTCCTTCGCCATCCCGATCGACGTGGCGATGAAGGTCAAGGGCCAGTTGCAGGAGTTCGGCGTGGTGCAGCGCGGCCGCCTCGGTGTCACCATTCAGGGGCTTGACGATGAGCTGGCGGATTCCTTCGGCCTGGACGCGCCCAAGGGCGCGCTGATCTCCAGCGTCGAGCCCGATTCGGCCGCCGACAAGGCCAAACTGAAAGCAGGCGACGTCATTCTTGCCGTCAACGGCGACTCCATTGACGATTCGGCCGATTTGCCGCGCGTGATCGGCGAAATGCGGCCCGGCACGAAGATCGAACTGGAGATCTGGCGCGAGAAAAAGCGCCGCACGGTCAATGCCACACTCGGCTCGATGGGCGGCGAACAACGCGCTGCCAGCATCGACAGTGGTGGCGGCGGCAGCAGCGGAAAGCTTGGCCTGACCGCGCGCCCGTTGACCGAGCAGGAAGCGAGCCAGCTCGAAGTGCCGGGTGGCCTGGTGGTCGAGCGCGTCGAAGGTACGGCAGCCAAGGCAGGCCTGCAGCGCGGCGACGTCATCCTGGCGCTCAACAACGATCCGGTCACCGACATCGCCAGCTTCCGCAAACTCCTCAAAGCGGCCGGCGATCGCTTCGCCTTGCTCGTTCAGCGCGGCAACGCACGCATTTATCTGGCCGTGCGCAACAGCTGAGTCGCAGGTGCGCCCAAGGGCTCGGGCCCTTGGGCGCGTCGCGTCACAGATTGCGGCCACGCCGCGTTTTTTTAAGGCATTGGCGGACAGCCAGACCGGCATGCGCGGACCCGACGTGCGCGAGACGTTGCGGCGCCACGATGCTGCGCAACCGCAACGAAAAACCAGCATTCGCGGCGGCCGGGCGCACGCCACACGAATTTTTGGCACGTCGGCCGCAGTGTGGGTTTGGCGTCGAAACTCAGGCCGACGGCCGCGACACGATCCACAGACCCACCGCGATACAGAAGGCCGCCGGAACGAAACGCCAGGCGGGCGGTAACAGAAACCATCCGCCGACCGCGCTGATCAGCATCATCAGCAGTGCCAGCCGCTTGCCGTGAATGGGAATGGCGCCGCGCTCGCGCCAGGCGCGAATCGGCGGACCAAAGCGCGGGTCGGCGAGCAGGCGCGCTTCCCAGGCAGGACTACCGCGCGCAAAACAGAAGGCGGCGAGCAGCACGAACGGCGTGGTCGGCAGCAGCGGCAGGAACACGCCGGCGAGGCCGAGGCCGAGCGACACCACGCCGGCCGTCACGTACATGGGTCGTCGCATCGTGCGCGCCAGCCTTATTTCGCGGTGACCGCATCGGCCGCCGGCGTGGTGCGTGCGGCGAGGAATTCGCCGAGAATGGGCGCCGTGTGACCCCGCCCGCGTGCCAGCACCTCCGCCACCGGTCCGCAGGCGACTAACTGTCCGCCGCCGTCACCGCCTTCGGGTCCGAGATCGATCAGCCAGTCGGCTTCGGCCATCACATCAAGATCATGCTCGATCACCACCACCGTGTTGCCGGCATCGACCAGGCGGTGCAGCACATGGATGAGTTTTTCCACATCCGCCATGTGCAGGCCGACCGTCGGCTCGTCGAGCACATACAGCGTGTGGCCGCCCGCCTGCCCGCGGCGGGGTCCGCGACCGCGTCCCGCAGGAGTCCGCGCCTTCGCCAGTTCGGTGACCAGCTTGATGCGTTGCGCCTCGCCGCCGGACAGCGTCGGGCTGGCCTGGCCGAGCGTGAGATAGCCGAGTCCGACGTCCTGCAAGAGCGCCAGTGCGTGGTGGATGCGCGGATGGGCGGCGAAGAAGTCGACGGCTTCGTCCACGCTCATCGCCAGCACCTCGCCGATATTCTTGTCTCGCCATTGCACCGATAGCGTTTCGCGGTTGAAGCGCGCGCCACCGCAGGTCTCGCAGATCACTTTCACATCCGGCAGAAAGCTCATCTCGATGCGCTGCTGGCCTTGCCCCTCGCAAGTCGGGCAACGGCCCGCGCCGGTGTTGAAAGAGAAGCGCGCGGGCGTCCAGCCGCGCATGCGCGACGCGTTGGTGTCGGCGAAACACTTGCGGATCAGGTCCCAGAAGCCGACGTAAGTGGCCGGACAAGAGCGCGGCGTCTTGCCGATCGGCGTCTGATCCACCTCAAGCACGCGGCCGACCGCCTCCCAGCCGTCGATCGCCGCGCAGCCGATCACTGCGCCGCCAGCAAGCAAAGCGCGCAGGCTGTCGAGCAGCACGTCGCGCGCCAGCGTCGACTTGCCTGAACCCGACACCCCGGTCACCACGCTCAAACAATTGAACGGCACACGCACGTCGACATCCTCCAGGTTGTGCAGCGTCGCGCCCCGCACCCACAGGCTGTCGGTGGTTTTGACGACTGCGCGCGGCGGATAGAGCGGATGCGGTAGCGCTTCGCGCAGCAATCGCCCGGTCACCGACGCGGGCACCGCCATCAGCGCGGCGGCGGTACCGGTCGCCACCACATGGCCGCCGCGCGTGCCAGCGCCCGGGCCCAGGTCGATCACATGATCGGCGCGGCGGATCGTTTCTTCATCGTGTTCGACCACCACCAGCATGTTGCCCTTGGCTTCGAGCCGCGCCAGCGTGTCGAGCAGCACGCGGTTGTCGCGCGGGTGCAGGCCGATGGTCGGCTCGTCGAGGATGTAGCACACGCCGGTGAGGCTGGAGCCGAGCTGCGCGGCGAGCCGGATGCGCTGCGCCTCGCCACCGGAGAGCGTCGGCGCGGCGCGATCGAGCGCCAGATACCCCAGCCCGACCTGCTGCAGAAACGCGAGCCGGCTGTTCAGTTCGCTGACGATGTCGCGCGCGATCTCGGCACCGCGGCCGTCGAGCGAGAGCGCGGCGAAGCGCGCCGCGACGGCATCGACCGAACCGGCGGTGAGTTCGTGGATGGCCTCACCATCGAAGCGCACATGGCGCGCCACCGGGTTGGCTGGGCATGGCGTGGTCGGCTCCTCGTCGAAGCTGGCGAAATCGAGTTCATGCACGTCCTCGGCCTTGACCTTGCCCACCGCCAGGCCGGTGCCGAAACATGACGTGCACCAGCCGTGTTTGCTGTTGAACGAAAACAGGCGCGGGTCGAGTTCGGGGAAGCTGGTGCCGCAGCCCGGGCAGGCGCGATGGATTGAAAACGACTCGGGCGTCGCGCCCAGCGTGCCGAGCTGCAACACACGCAACACGCCCTTGCCGATCTCCAGCGCCTCGCTCACTTGCGTGCGCAACAACGCCTCGTGCTCGGGCGTCACCTTGACCATGCCCACCGGCAGCTCGATGCTGTGTTCCTTGTAGCGGTCGAGGCGCGGCCATTTGCGCGTGTTCAGATACTCACCGTCGACGCGCAACTGCTCGAAGCCCTTGCCGCGCGCCCATTTCGCCAGCTCGGTGTACAGGCCCTTGCGGTTATTCACCAGTGGCGCCAACAACTCCACCGACTGTCCGCGATGTTGCGTGCCGATGCGCGCGACGATCGCTTCGAAGCTTTGTGGCACCACGGGCACCGCGCAGTCTGGGCAATATTGGGTGCCGAGTTTGACGTAAAGCAGGCGCAGGAAGTGATACAGCTCGGTGAGCGTCGCCACCGTGCTCTTGCGCCCGCCGCGGCTGGTACGTTGCTCGATGGCGACGGTCGGCGGAATGCCGAAGATGGCGTCCACCTCGGGCCGCGCCGCCGGCTGAACGAACTGGCGTGCGTAGGCATTGAGCGATTCCAGATAGCGCCGCTGGCCTTCGCCGAAGAGGATGTCGAAGGCCAGCGTGGATTTTCCCGAGCCGGACACGCCCGTGATCACCGTGAAGCCGTGGCGCGGGATGTCGACATCGATGTTCTTGAGGTTGTGCTCGCGCGCGTGGCGGATCTGCACCGCGCCCGGCGCCCGCATGCGGTAGGCCGCCGGTGCTTCCGCGGCTCGTGCCACCGGCGGCCGCTCAAGCGCCGCGGCGTAGTCGGCCAGCGCGCGCCCGGTGTGCGATTCGCCATCGCGCATGAGCACCTCGGGCGTGCCCTCGGCAATCAGTTGGCCGCCCCCCTCGCCGCCTTCCGGGCCAAGGTCAATCAGCCAGTCGGCGGCCCGGATCACATCCAGATTGTGTTCGATGACGAGCAGCGAATGGCCGGCATCGACCAGCTTGCGGAAGGCGCCGAGCAGGCGCGCGGTGTCGTCAAAATGCAGGCCGGTGGTCGGTTCGTCGAAGAGGAACAATGTGCCGCCTGCGGTCTGGCGCGCCGTCGATTTTTTTCGCTTGCCGGCCTTGGCGGCAAACTGCGCCAGATGACCGGCGAGCTTGAGGCGCTGCGCCTCGCCGCCCGAGAGCGTCGGCACCGGCTGGCCGAGGCGCAGGTAATCGAGGCCGACATCGACCAGCGGCTGCAACGCGGTGGCGATCGCGGAATCACCGTCAAAGGCGGCCAGCGCTTCGTGAATCGTGAGTTCCAGCACCTCGGCGACGTTGCGCCCGTCGAGCGTCAGTTCCAGCACCTCGGGCCGGTAGCGTTTTCCGTCACAGTCCGGACAGCGCAGATACACGTCCGAAAGGAACTGCATCTCGACATGCTCGAAGCCCGAGCCGGTGCAGGTCGGGCAGCGCCCCTGACCGGCGTTGAAACTGAAGGTGCCGGGCGTGTAGCCGCGTTGCTTGGCGGCCGGCAAGGCGGCGAAGCGTGCGCGAATCGCATCCCACGCGCCGACATAGCTCACTGGATTGGAGCGCGAGCTCTTGCCGATCGGCGACTGGTCGACCATCACCACGTCGGCCACATGATCCACACCTTCAAGGCCGCCATGTGCGCCCGGCGCGTCGGTCGGCTGGCCGAAGTGCTTGAGAAGCGCCGGGTAGAGCACGTCCTGCACAAGCGTCGATTTGCCCGACCCGGAGACGCCGGTGATCACAACCATGCGGTTCAGTGGCAGGGCGACGTCGATGCCTTGCAGGTTGTGGGCACGCGCCTCACGCAGCACCAGGCGCGGCGTGTCAGCATCGATCGGCCGTTTCGTCTCACCGGCATCAATCTGCTTGCGGCCCGCCAGATAGTCGGCGGTAAGCGTGTCGCCGCTCGCGCACAGCGCCGCGGGCGTGCCTGAGAAGACGATCTGCCCGCCGCGTTCGCCGGGGCCGGGCCCGATGTCGAAAATATGGTCGGCGGCGAGCATCACCGCCGGGTCGTGCTCAACCACCACCAGCGAGTTGCCGGCATCGCGCAGGCGCTGCATGACCTGAACGATGCGGTCCATGTCGCGCGGATGCAGGCCGATTGACGGCTCGTCGAGGACGAACAGCGTATTGACCAGCGAGGTGCCGAGCGCCGTGGTGAGATTGATGCGCTGCACCTCGCCGCCCGACAGGGTGCGGCTCTGGCGGTCGAGCGTGAGATAGCCGAGGCCGACTTCGTTGAGATAACGCAGACGGGTGGCGATTTCGTCGCACACCAGCCGGGTGGCTTCGTCTTGCGCCGAGGCGCCATCGGCTGAGACGGCGTCGACGAACGTCGCAAGCCGATCGATCGACAGCTGCATCAGCGCGTGAATATTCATTCCGGGCAGCCCGCCCGGG
>CBDULG010000127.1:0-8118 GCA_965367985.1 uncultured Rhodocyclaceae bacterium | reverse complement strand
CCGCATGCCACAAACCGACAACGCCGCCTTCAAGTTCGAACTGCTCCAGTCAGACGATTTCAGCCAGTACCTGATTCGCACGCCGACGGAAATTCTCCATGTGCTGCGCAACCTGATTCGCAAGCGCGCCATGGTGACCGCCTATCCCGACAACAGCCGGGAGCATGTGCTGACCACCGTCCTCGAAGCGGACGACGCGCGGCAGCGCATCGTGCTCGACATGGCGGCCAGCGAAGCGGACAACCGGCGTGCCGAAGCTGCCGACGAACTGATCTGCATCACCCAGATCGACAATGTCAAGATCCAGTTTCCGCTCGGCGCGCTGCGCCGCATCGAATTCGAGGGTCACGAAGCTTTCGAGGCGCCGATGCCCGACCGCCTGCTGCGCCTGCAGCGGCGCGAATACTTCCGCCTCACCGCACCGGTCTCGCATTCACTCAATTGCCAATTGCCGATGGAAGGTGAAGACGGCGGTACGATCACTTTCGAAGCGCGCGTGCTCGACATTTCGGGGGGTGGTATTGCTTTCGTGGTGCCACCTGAGGGGGTGGAGTTCAAGCCCGAGATGGAATTCCACGACTGCCAGATCACGCTGCCGGAAATCGGCACGGTGCAGACCGGGCTGCGCATCCGTAACGTCTTTCGCGTCACCAATCGCAACGGTATTTCCATGCTGCGCGCGGGTTGCGAGTTCGTCGAGATGCCCGAACGGGTCGCCTCGGTCATCCATCGCTACATTCTCAAGGTGGAACGCGAGCTGGGCTCGCGCGAGAAAAGGCGCTGATTCTGCCCGGCTACGGCCGGGCCCGGACAATCGAGCGGGGCGCTCTGACCGACACGCATTTGGTTCACGTCAATGCGTGCGCCGCCCCCTTGCACTAGCCTTCCGAAATACAAAAATAGAAGGCTGCTGCCATGTCCCCAATCGAAAACACGGCGACCGCAGAGGGGTTTCAGACCGCGCCGCCCGGCGATCTGGCCATCTGGGTATTCATCCTCGCCGAGCTGCTCGCCTTCGCCGCATTTTTCGGCGCCTACGCCTTTGCCCGCAGTGCCAACGTTGAACTGTTCGACGAAATGCAGCGCACGCTCGACCGCGATTCGGGCGCCGTCAATACCCTGCTGCTGATCACGGCGAGCTGGTGCGTGGCGCGCGCGGTGCACCTGGTCGTGGACGCGTCGGACTCGAAAAACGTCCCTCAACGCGCCAGCCGCTGGCTGCTCGGCGGCATGGCCTGCGGTGCCGGGTTCCTCGTCGTCAAGGTCGTTGAATACGCGCATGTCTTTGGTGCCGGCATCACGCTATCGACCAACACCTTCTACATGTTTTATATCTCGCTCACCTTCTTTCATTTCATGCATGTCATTCTCGGCATGGTGATCCTGACCGTGCTGTGGGCGCAGACCCGCAAAGGCATGTACGGCCCGGGCGCCGCCAACGGACTGGAGAGCGGCGCGGCCTACTGGCATATGGTCGATCTGGTGTGGATCATCCTTTTCCCGCTCGTCTACGTGATGCGATAGACCATGATCACTGCACGCAAACTCAATATTTCCTTCGGCGTTCTCGTCACCGCGACGATCGCCACCTGGCTTATCGGCGAATGGTGGTCTTCGCATGCCGTGTTGCTGCCAGTGATGGGCGCGATGCTCGCACTCACCTTCATCAAGTGCCGGCTGATCGTTCTTGACTTCATGGGCTTGCGGCCAGTCAAATCCTTCTGGCGCAGCCTCGTGCTAGGGTGGGTGGTCGTCGTGCTGGCGGTGATCACCCTGGCCTACTTTGTGAGCTTGAACTGATGGATACGCGTGTCAAACACGATCTGCCTTTCTACGAGGCGGCTGGCAACGAAATCGAACTGTTCGAACACGCCTGGAAGAATCGCCTGCCGCTGCTTATCAAAGGCCCGACCGGCGTCGGCAAGACACGTTTCGTCGCGCACATGGCGGCGCGCCTCGGCTTGCCGCTGCACACGGTGGCCTGCCACGACGATCTGACCGCGGCCGATCTCGTCGGACGCCATCTGATCGGCGACGGCGAGACGGTGTGGTGCGACGGCCCGCTGACCCGCGCGGTGCGTGAAGGCGGCATCTGTTATCTCGATGAAGTGGTCGAGGCGCGCAAAGACACTACGGTCGTCCTCCACCCGTTGGCCGACGACCGGCGCGTGCTGCCGATCGACCGCACCGGTGAAGTGCTCAAGGCACCGCCCGGCTTCATGCTGGTGATCAGCTACAACCCGGGCTACCAGAATTTCCTCAAGGGACTCAAGCCATCGACCCGGCAGCGCTTCGTCAGCATGCGTTTCGACTTTCCCGCGGCCGAACGCGAAGAGGCGGTGCTGATCGGCGAGACGGCGTGCGACGCCATGCTTGCCCGGCAGCTCGTCAATATCGGGCACAGTCTGCGTGCGCTCAAGGATGTCGATCTCGAAGAGGTCGCCTCGACGCGGCTGCTGGTCTACGCGGCGACGCTGATTCACGAAGGCATGGACGCGATCGAGGCCTGCCGCGCGGCAGTGGTCGAGAGCCTGACCGACGACGCGGAAACCGCTGAGGCCCTCATGGAAGTCGTCAGGGCCACCTTCGGGCGCTGACGCGACCGGCAAAACGTAAACGACAGCGCGCCACCTCTTTGGTGGCGCGCTGTCGTTCGGGCGTCGCCGCCTACATTTCCTGCTTCACGTCCTCGGCGGTATCCTGCACTTTTTCTCCGCCGGCCTCGATATCCTTGCCGGCGCCAGCGATCGTGTTACAACCGCCGACCATGAACGCGGCAGCCATCAGCAATGCGAGTGTCGTTTTCATTGTCTTCTCCTTCCGGATTCAGCTCGACGGTGATCTCGAAACCGCTCATTGCGCGTTGTGTCGAACTGTTACCATCTTAGGCGAGAAGCCCGCCGACTGGCTGTCGGCCCACACGGATACCCATGTCAGACGATTCCTGCACGTTCATCCGGCGCACGCTGTCGCCTGACGCGGAGCATCGAAATGGCCAATGATCACGCCAATTCGGGCGCCGCGCCGCCGGCACACACCGGCCGAAATCATTTCGCGTCGCGCGCCTGGCCGCACGTCCTGCTCGCCAGCGGACTGGCATTCGCCATCACGCTGCTGGTGACCAGCTACATGCAATCATCGCTCGGCCTGAAAGCGCTGGAAAACCTGCGCGAGCAGGCCAATCGCCTGCAGCGCATCGACCAGCTCCAGATCGTGCTGGTGGACGCGGAAACCGGCGTGCGTGGCTACTTGCTGACGGGTGACGGCGCGTACCTTGCACCCTTCGAAACCGCCACCAAGTCGCTTGCCAAATCGTTCGAAGATGTGCGCAAAGACTTCCTCGAGATGCCCGAATACCAACGCCGCGTCTCCGAGTTGTCTACCCGCATTACCGAAAATCACGAGGGTTTCGCCGAAGCGATCGCCCGACGCCAGGCCGGCGAGGCGCCCGACTTCAAATTGAACGACCAGCACTTCATGAACGAAATTCGCAATGAAATTTCGGAATTGCGCAAGGCGCTGGTGAAAGAAGGCCAACTCGGCATCGATCGGTCCACCAAGCGCTTCATGGTGACACGCATCGTAAACGTCACACTGGCCGCAGGAACGCTGCTCTTGCTGATCGGGCTGGTTTCCGTACTGCTGCGTCAGGCCAAGCTGCGCGCGCGCATTGCCGAACTGCTCGAAGGCGAAAACGCGCGGCTGGAAAAACAGGTGCGCGGCCGCACTGCGGAATTGCAGGCCCTGGCCCGTCATTTGGCGAATGCACGCGAAGCCGAGAAAGCGCGACTGGCACGTGAACTGCACGACGAACTGGGCGCCCTGCTCACTGCGGCAAAACTCGATGCCAGCGCGATCGCAAGAAAGCTGCCGGTGGAAGAACAAGCCGTCGTGCAGCAGCAACTGGACCGACTGCAACACACGCTGACCGAAGGGATCGCATTGAAACGGCGCATCATCGACGACTTGCGCCCGCCTCTGCTCAAGGACCTCGGGCTCATCGCCGCCCTCGACGCACTGTGCACGGACGGTGCCATCAGCAAAGACATCCACACGAAATGTTCGCTGCCCGAAGACGTTTCGGCGATTGACAGTGAGCGCGCGCTGGCCCTTTTCCGCATCGCACAGGAGGCGTTCACCAATATTCGCAAGTATTCCGGCGCGAGCGAGGCGACGCTTGAATTGGCAATCGAAGATTCGCGCGCGATACTGAAAATTACCGACAACGGCCGCGGTTTCGACCCGGCGTCGATCTCGTCGGGCCGTCACGGCATCGACGGCATGAGGCAGCGGGTGCAGACCTACGCTGGCGAGTTTTCGCTTGACTCTTCGGTCGGCAAGGGCACACAGATCTGCGCCGTGATTCCGCTCAATGGAAAGAAGTAGCGCGGGTCAGTCGTCGGCCGCCACCGTTGCAACGAAATCGAGCAGTCCGTCCATGCCGTTTGCCTTGTCGAAGAAGGCCTCCGCGCCAAGTGCCTCGCAATGACGGCGAACAGCCGCCTGGCTATAGCTCGAAAAAACAACGGCGCGCGGCCGTCCATAGCGCTCAGGTGCTGACCGCATCGTTTTCAACACGCCCATGCCGCTGCCTTCATTCAATTCGAGGTCGACGATGGCCAGATCGATCGGTGCCGACGCCAGCTGATCCAACGCTTCGGTTTCCCCCTGCGCTTGTGCGGCGATTTCCACGTTTTCGATTTCCTTCAGCATTTCGCCCAGCACGTCCTGCAAAAGCAACGAGTCTTCAACCAGCAGAACACGCAATCGACGCATACCATCCTCAGCGCACATCTAGACCACCCTATCACTCCATCAGTAACCCGTTGCGCATCGCATAGGTAGCCAGCTCGGCATTGCTGCCAAGGCCGAGCTTTTCCAGCAAGCGGGCACGATAGGTACTGATTGTCTTAACACTCAAATTCAACTTGTCGGCGATGTCGGACACGGTTGCGCCGTTCGCCAGGCGCACGAACACCTGCATTTCCCGTTCCGACAGAGATTCGTGCGGCAGTCCGGCCACACCATCGAGCATTTCGCCGGCGAGCAACTCGGCCGTGCGCGGCGACACATAACGACGGCCCTGCGACACTGTATGAATGGCGCGCAACAAATCGTCGCGTTCGCAGTCCTTGCACAAATAGCCGTGGGCGCCCTGCCGGATCATCGGCAAGGCGTAGCGCTCTTCCGGAAAGCCGCTGAGCACCAGCACACCGACCTGGGGGTAGCGCTGGCGGATCGTGCGCAGAACGTCAACGCCGTTCTGCCCCGGCAACGACAGGTCAAGCAGCACGACATCGCAGCCTTGCCCCTTGAGCGCTTCAAGCGCGGCCTCGCCGCTTGCTGCCTCGAAAGCGATCGTCAGGTCGATTTCCTCGCCGAGCAATTCACGGAACCCGGCGCGCACGATCGCATGGTCGTCGACGATTGCAATTCTCAACATCCCGTTCTCCGATGCCCTAATCGACGTTTCATTCTACTACTCAGACAGGTGATTCCAGCGCCATCGTCGCCGCCGCCAAGTCGTACTGTCATCGTCGCCCGCGAAAAAGATTGACCAGGAAACTGGCCACCGCCAGCACGATGAAGACGACGAAAAGAATCTGCGCGATCTCCGCCGCACCCGCCGCGATGCCGGTAAATCCGAACAGCGCCGCAATCAGCGCAATGACAAAGAAAACTACGGCATAGTGAAGCATGACTGAATCCTTTCCGCATGCGCCGGGAAAGTCGGCGTTTAGCGGTCGTGATGTCTGAAGCTGTTCGTTGCGCGAAGCGGCGTCGAACCATGCTTCGCAGCGCGCCTCGCACGACTTCAACTTAGACCCTGCCGGCACGCACTACGATCGGCGAACGCCGAAATCCGTGTCGGAGAATTCCTACGCATTCGGCCGCGCCGCGAAGACGGTTTGCGCGCAGTCAAGGATGAAAATTCAAGCTTTTGATAAGGTCGAGCAATGACAGAAACGACCCCGCCCGAAGCCTATTCCGCCGACGCGCAACCCGCAGGCGGCGGCAGCGAAGGCATCAGCCTTGCCGTGGCCGCCGAAGTGCTCTACCTGCTCAATCTCATGGTGGTGCCGGGCATCGCTTTCGCGGTGATCGTCTGGCTGTGGCTCACCAAACGCGAAACCGCCAGTGCGGTCGACCGCTGTCATCTCGACCAGGTCTTTTTTGCGAGCCTGTGGGCGGGCGTGCTGCTGGTGATTGCCAACGTGGCCATCATTTTGCTGGGCGGTTACGACACCGCTTACACGTGGGTGGTGGTCATTCTCTACTTCACCACTTGCCATTCCACACTGATTTTCTTCGGTGCCTTTGGGCTGTCGCGCGCGCTGTCGAACAAGCCCTACCGCTATCCCTTGATCGGCCGGCCCTGCCGTGTCCAGGATGACTGAAACACGTCGCCGCATTATTCCGATTCTGCCAGCGCGCAGCGCAGCGCCCGACGGTGGCCGCCAGCGTATGCGCCTGTACGCGCAAACCGGCTTCTTCGTGCTGTTCGTCTTTGCACCGGTGTTCGATCTGCTGCGCTATGACCTGGTTGCCGGGCATGCGTGGTTTCTGGGCATGGAGTGGCATGTCGGCCTGGACGACTACAGCGCGGGCGACATCGGCCTGGGCCAGTTGTGGATCAACATCGGATTGCGTATTTTTCTGCCGATTCTCGGCACCGGCGCGGTGTTGCTGTGGGTGGCATGGAAATGGGGGCGGCTCTACTGCGGCTGGCTGTGCCCGCATTTTTCGGTGGTCGAAACAATCAATCAACTGATGCGCCGCGCCACCGCCAAGCCCAGCGTGTGGGAGAAGAAGCCGCTGCCGATGCGCGAACCCGACGGCACGCGCTGGCAGGCCGATCGCCGCTGGTGGTTCGTCACCGTGCCGCTCGCGGTGGGTTTTGCCTTCGTCTGGGCGGTGGTGCTGCTCACCTATCTGCTGCCGCCTTTCGAGGTGTACGGCAACCTTTTTGCCGGCACGCCGACGCGCAACCAGTTCATCTTCATCACCGCGGCCACGGTCGTGCTGAGCGGCGAGTTTCTCTTTGCACGGCACCTGTTCTGCCGCTACGTATGCGCGGTCGGGCTGTTCCAGTCGCTCGCCTGGATGGGCAACCGCGACGGCATGGTGGTCGGTTTCGATCGCAAGCGCGCGGCCGACTGCAACACCTGTTACTCGGCCTGCGACCATGTGTGCCCGATGCGTTTGAACCCGCGCAACATCAAACGCATGATGTTTACGTGCACCCAGTGCGGGCAGTGCATCAGCGCCTGCGAAACGACTCAGAAAGACAACCCCAACGGCCCGCTCTTGTCGTGGATCAGCGGCGAGGCGGCGCGGCAGAACGAAGCCGGCTTGCGCGCCGGCGGCAAGACAAGCGTGAGCACCTAGACATGGAGGAATACGTCGGCGATCTGTGGCACCGCTTCATCACCCGCGCGGCACGGCGCGACTACCCGAACGCCGTTGTGCACCTCGAAGACATCGAGAAGACCGCCGGCGTGCTGTTCCGCGCGCTGGGCGGCGACCCCGGCCTGCGCGTGGCTGCCGCCTCGGAAGTCGAGCATGGTGCACGACGGCGTTGGCTGGCGCGGATCGCCCATGTCGAGGACCGCCGCGCGCACGCTACGCGCGATGCCGAAACCCTGCGCCTGCCTGCCAGCCTGTCGCTGTTTCCGGAACGCGCAGCCAACCGCGATCTGTACCTTTGGCTCATCGCCCAGGCGGCTGCCATTGAACACACCCAAGGCGATTGGATCGTTGCCAACCAGCGGGCGGCGCTGCGCACACTGGAACGCTTCCCGGGTTTTGCGGCGCGCTACCGCCGGCTTGTCGACGCAGCTTTGGCGCTACGCATCCCGCCGGAAAAACTGCCAAAGGACGAAGTGGCGGTCGAGCGCTGTATCGAACGCGCTTTGCGCCGGCCAGGCACGGTCGATGCATTGCCGACCAGCAAACGGCCGCCGCAGCCCGTACCGCTGTGGCTCTACCCCGCACCGGCCATTCTCGACCGGCGCACGCGGCCGAGCGAAGCGGAGTCCGGCGACGACGCCGATCACGACAGCGAAAAAACCATCGAGGCAAACGAGAAGCGTCGCCAGGCCACGCGCGAAGACATGC
>CBDULG010000126.1:0-8138 GCA_965367985.1 uncultured Rhodocyclaceae bacterium | reverse complement strand
GGCGCCCGGCTTGACCATCTCAGCGGTAATGAAACGGGCGCGGCCGATCGCCACGATGAGAATGTCGGCACGGCGCGTGTGCGCGGCCAGATCGCGCGTCTTCGAGTGACACACGGTCACCGTGGCGCCGGCCTGGGTGAGCAGCATGGCCATCGGCTTGCCGACGATGTTGGAGCGCCCGACGACCACCGCGTCGGCCCCGCACACGTCGATCTCACCCGCGGCGAGCAGTTTCATCACGCCATGCGGCGTGCACGGAAAAAATGCGCGCTGCCCCTGCGACAGGCGGCCGACGTTCTGCGCGTGAAAGCCGTCGACGTCCTTGTCCACCGAGATCGCCGAGAGCATCGACCGTTCGTCGAACTGCGGCGGCAGCGGCAACTGCAGCAAGATGCCGTGCACGTTGGGGTCGGCATTGAGTTCGGCGATTTTGGCGAGCACCGCCTCGGGGGTACTGTCGGCCGCGAAATCGATGCGCTGCGAGCGGATGCCGGCGCGTTCGCAAGCAGCGACCTTGTTGCGCACGTAGACCGCCGATGCGGGATTGTCACCGACCAGAATGACCACCAGACACGGGCTGATTCCGCGCGCCTTGAGTGCCGCGGCGCGCTGCGCCAGCGAGGCGCGAACGTCGGCAGAAAGTGCATTGCCGTCGAGGATACGTGCGGACATCGGAATTCGCCTGCAAGAAAACCCGCAATTCTATCGCAGGTTCGGCGCGCTGTGCGGCCCCGTCCAGCCCATGGCCAGCGACGCCTTGGAGCCTGTCGGACGTAAGCGATCGTCGCGCGCCGCGGGGGAAAGCGAGGACAGATTCGGTCGGCTTTGACGCGCATCGTCGTGCTATGTGACGAGAAAGCGGCCGGATGTGGACCACGCTCCCACCGGCGCAGCAGATCCGCCTCGGATCCGACAGCGTACTAGCCCGAGAATCGGCCACGCGCCGCCTCGCAGGTCATCACTGACTGCACCAGTTCGGCGAGCGAGCGCGCCTTCATTTTTTCCATCACCCGCGCCCGATGCACCTCCACCGTCTTGATGCTGATACCGAGGTCGTCGGCGATCTGCTTGTTGAGGCGTCCGGCGATGATCAGGTCGAGCACTTCGGCCTCGCGCGCGGTAAGTTGATCGAGCTTGCGCGCCACCGCTGCATCCTGACGCAGGCGGTCACGACTTTCGCGCTCGTCGCTGAGGCAGCTTTCGATCAGCGCGAGCATTTCACGGTCGCTGAAGGGTTTCTCGACGAAGTCCGCGGCGCCCTTCTTGAGCGCCGCGACCGCCATCTGCACGTCGCCGTGGCCGGTGATGAAGATCACCGGCAACGTGGCATGGCGGCGGCGCAGGTATTCATGCAATTCCAGACCGCTCATGCCCGGCATGCGAATGTCGAGCAGCAGGCAGCCAGCCATGTCGGCGTCGTAGTGCTCGAGGAATTCCTCGGCCGAAGGGAACGACTTGGCGCGGTAGTCGTTTGATTCGAGCAGCCAAACCAGTGAATCGCGCAAGGCCTCGTCGTCATCGACGATGTAGATCGTCTGGTCAGGCGAAACGGACACCGCGCTCACTGGCAATCTCCACCGGTAGCGTAAAACGGAATACGGTGCCACCGCCGGGGTTGGGCTCCGACCACAAACGGCCGTCGTGAAACTCGATAATCGATCGGCATATATTGAGCCCCATTCCCATGCCCTCGGGCTTGGTGGTGAAGAACGGCGTAAACAGCCGCTCGGCATCTTCGCGGCGGATGCCGTGGCCGCGGTCGCTGACCGCCACTTCGATGATTTCGCCCTGCCGCTCCGCCGACAGCGTCAGTTCGCGCGCGCCCTCGCCGGCGTCGCTCATCGCGTCGATGCCATTCCTGACGAGATTGAGCACAACCTGCTCGATCATGATCCTGTCAGCGTAAACGGGTGGCAGATCGCGCGCAATTTCATTGTGGATTTGCACCGTGCCCTTGCGTGCATCGATTTGGGCAAAACCGAGTGCATCGTCGATGAGTTCGGCCAGCGATACGGACGTGCGGCGCGGCTCGCTCTTGCGCACGAAGTCGCGTACGCGGTGGATGATCTTGCCGGCGCGCTCGGCCTGAAAACTCGCTTTCTGCATGGCCGCGAGCAGATCGGCCTGGCGATACTCGCCGGTCTCGAGGCGCTTGACGCAACCCATCGCGTAATTGGAAATCGCCGCCAGCGGCTGGTTCAGTTCATGGGCCAGCGCGGACGCCATCTCACCCATGCTGATCAGGCGCGAGGTGCGTTGCAGGCGTTCCTCGTGCTGGCGCGAGATTTCCTCCATGTGCCGCCGGTCGGTAATGTCGGTGGCGATTGCCATGCGCACCACGCGGCCATCCACCCAGCGCGTCGCCTGCTCGCGCAGGTGATACCAGCGCCCCGAAACGGGGTGGCGCAGCTCATCGTCGAACAGTTCCATGGGTACATCGTCGATCCGCAAACTGTGCGGATCAACGCGATAGTCGCGGCGCTCGGGCTGTGGCTTGGCGACGCTGCGCGCGGCGCGCCCGACGGCATCGAAGCCATGCAGCACCATGAAGGCACGATTGGCGTAGAGGATTTCGTCGCTCATGGCATCCGCGACGAAAACGGCCGAATCGAGCCCGTCGAGCACCGCCTCGAAGCGCGCTTGCGCCGCCTGTAGCGCGGCACGGATGCGCACCGGTTCGGTGATGTCGGTGACCGACGCCATCCAGCCGGTCTGTTTGCCCGCGCCGTCGATCAGCGGCGAGAGGTAGAAGCGCACGTCGAGCTGTTCGCCGTCTTTGCGCATAATTCGCATCTCGAAGCCCCGCTCGGGCGCCTTGCCGGCGAGCGTCAGCGCCAGATCGGCCATGCACTGCGCGGCGTCCTCTTTAGGCCAGTAAGGAAATGGAGGTTCGGCGCCGATCAGCGCCTCGGCCTCGAGACCGACCATCCGGCAGAACGCGGAATTGACATAGATGATGCGACCGGTCAGGTCGATCGCGCGCAAGCCGGTAATGACCGATTCTTCCATCGCGCGGCGGAAGGCGGTTTCGGCACGCAGCGCCTCTTCGGTCGCCTTGCGGCCGGTCACGTCATGGGCGACGGCGTAATACAGGCGCTCTTCGGAGATTGGATTGATGCTCCAGACAAGCCACTTGTAGCCGCCATCCGCGCATCGGCAGCGGTTCTCGAATCTCACCGGCGAGCCGGTGGCGAGAACGCGCAGCTGCTCGATCGTGCCGACGACGTCCTCTTCATGCACCAGATCAAGCAACGCGCGCCCCGGCATGTCGGCCGCGGGATAGCCGAGCAGACGTTCGAAAGCCGGATTGCAACGCTGGAACGTCCCGTCCGCGGCGATGATGCCGAGGATGTCCAGCGACAGGTTGAACAGGCTGTCGCGCTCTTTTTCGACGCGCACGCGCCTCAGCATGTGACTTCGCTGCAACCACAGGCTCCACAGTACGATCACCGATAGGCCGATGATGACCACCGCCGGCAGCGCGTGCGGCAGTGCGCCCACCGGCTGCAAGGCCGTCACCTGCAGCAGCAATCCGTTACCCGGCGGGTCGAGCGCGGTGGCGAAGGTAGTGCGCTCGTCGGCGGACTGCAGCGACGAATTAACCGCGAGCACCTTGCCGCCGGATGCGGAGAGCGTGAGGCGGTATCTCTCTGAGAACCAGGGCGGAACCAAGTGGTGGATGACGCGCTTGACCGAATACACGCCGGCCATCGCGCCAAGAAAACGCCCGCCGTCGCGCACCGGCACGAGCACCTCGAAAACCGGCTCGCCAAGCGCGTTGGTATGTGCTGGCCCGTAGGCCGGACGACCGGTTTCGCGCGCGCGCTCGACGGCGGCAGCGCTTGCCGGGGCGAGCGTTTCAGCGACCGGCCCGCTCGCGCCATCCACGGGCGCGCGCCAGTCGATGGCGCCGTCCTTGCCGATGCTTAGCACACCGGTAAGCTGTGCATTGCTCGCCACGTGACGGTGGGTGCGGCTCTGAAACGCAACGGCATCCAGCCGGCCGGCGGCGGAATCACGCGCCAGCGCGGCGAGAAAATCTTCGGTCTCCTGAAATTTCAGACGCATGGTCTGCTCTGCCCACTGCATGTCGCGCGCCACGGCATCGCGCTGGGCATCGATTTCCTGACGCTGCAACAGCCACACCAGGCCGAGCATGGAGAGCGCGAACAGCACCACTGCCACATAGGGCAACATCCTGTACAGGGTGGTGCGGGCTCCGGTAACCGGAGCAGATTCGCTTGACATGTCTATCGCGCTTCGCGCTAAGGCGGTCGGGTTGTCGGTCACGCTATTCTGGCAGTCGGCCGACGCCATCGGCATCGGGTGAATCCCTAGGCGTCCGTCGAACTTGAGCGATCGTGGCGAGCCGTGTGGCCGGCTCGAGCGATCGCCTGCGGGTACACGCGATCAGCACGATGTGCCGCGCACTCCCGGTTTCCCCCGAGGCGGGCTACAGGTATCATCTGTGCGCTATGCTTGGCGCCAAAAACACGATCCGTGCTCCGCGCCGCACGACAAGGCCTAAAGAAATGCCTACCGGTTGTCGTCATGACTTGCATGCCGTTGTGTACGAAGTGGCTCGCGCAGCCACTCGCAAATGCGTCACGCAATTGACGAATGACTGTGCGCGGCAAGGCTGCGCTGTCCAATGAGCCGCCCGAGCCGACAAACGATTCAACCGTTTGTTTGTGCCGGGCACACCGTTTCGCGACCGGTCGGGGATCTCTCCCTCCCTCCCTCGACTCCCGGCCGGTCTTTTTCTTTCCGCGTAAGCACCCCATCAGGTTCAATGCTCCGCCGCGCACGCCCGTGCGCGGCGCGCGTCGGTTTACAGATAGACGGGGCATTGTGGCACCATCTTTCAACGACGTAGTCGCGGAGGATTGGCGTTCTTTATTGCGCAATACGAAATCACGTTTTAAAGTACAAAAAGTCGTTAAATCGGCACACAACCGAGAATTCTGCGCGTGCACCACGATATTTCCGTATCTGTGGTGCCAGCGATCAATTCCACCAGTCTCAGGAGGAGAGGAAGACAGCATGAGTACACCGACGAATGTCAGCGTGCAACCGGATTCGGACGCGCAGGAAACACAGGAGTGGCTAGACGCACTGCGAGGCGTAGTCGCCAACGAGGGCGGCGAGCGGGCACACTTCCTGATCGAAAAACTGATCGAGGAGGGGCGCGAAGAAGGAATCGACATCCCCTACTCCGCCACCACGCAGTACATCAACACGATTCCTGCCGACAAGCAGCCGACCTATCCGGGCGACGCGGACATGGAGATCAAGCTGCACTCCTATATTCGCTGGAACGCGATGGCCATGGTGACGCGGGTCAACCAGCGCACCAACGTCGGTGGCCACATCTCGTCGTTCGCATCGTCTGCAGTGCTCTACGACGTCGGCTTCTCGCACTTCTGGCACGCGCCATCCGATAATCACGATGGCGACCTGATCTTCTTCCAGGGTCACTCGGTACCCGGCGTCTATTCGCGCGCCTACATGCTCGGGCGCCTGACCGAAGAACAGCTCGACCATTACCGCCTCGAAACGGAAGGTAAGGGCATCTCGTCGTACCCGCACCCGTGGCTGATGCCGGATTTCTGGCAATTCCCAACGGTATCGATGGGTCTCGGCCCGCTGTGCGCGATCTATGCCGCGCGCTTCATCAAGTACCTGGTCAGCCACGGCCACCTCGACGCAGAACGCTCCGCCACGCGCAAGGTCTGGGCTTTTCTCGGCGACGGCGAAACCGACGAGGTCGAGTCACTCGGCGCCATCGGCATGGCCGCGCGCGAACGGCTCGACAACCTGATCTTCGTCATCAACTGCAACCTCCAGCGCCTCGATGGCCCGGTGCGCGGCAACGGCAAGATCATTCAGGAACTCGAATCCACCTTCCGCGGTGCCGGCTGGAATGTCATCAAGGTCGTCTGGGGCACGCATTGGGACACGCTGTTCGAGCGCGACAAGAAAGGCGTGCTCAAGAAGCGCATGATGGAACTGTGCGACGGCGAGTACCAGACGTTCAAGGCGAAGAACGGCGCCTACGTACGCGAGAACTTTTTCAATTCGCCTGAACTCAAGGCGCTGGTCGCCGACTGGACCGACGATGAGATCTGGAACCTGAATCGTGGCGGCCATGACATCTTCAAGGTTTTCGCGGCCTACAACGCGGCGGTGAACCACAAGAATCAGCCCACGCTGATTCTCGCCAAGACCATCAAGGGCTACGGTCTGGGGCAGTCGGGCGAGGCGATGAACATCGCCCACAACACCAAGAAGCTCGACCTCGACGGAATCCGTCGCTTCCGCGATCGCTTCAACCTGCCGGTCGCAGACGACCAGCTTGAAAACGTGCCCTACCTGAAGTTCCCGGAAGACTCACCCGAGTACAAGTACATGCGCGAGCGCCGCATGGCGCTGGGCGGTTTCCTGCCGACGCGCCGCAAGAAGGCCGACCGCGTGCTGGAAGTGCCGGGTCTGGACGCGTTCTCTGCGCTGCTCAAGGCGTCGGGCGAAGGGCGCGAAGTATCAACCACCATGGCGATCGTCCGCATCATGAACACGCTGCTCAAGGACAAGAAGATCGGCAAGCATGTGGTGCCGATTTCGCCCGACGAGTCGCGCACCTTCGGCATGGAAGGCATGTTCCGCCAGTATGGAATCTGGAACCAGGACGGCCAGAAGTACGTGCCGGAAGATCATGACCAGCTCATGTTCTACAAGGAGTCCGAGACCGGCCAGGTATTGCAGGAAGGCATCAACGAAGCCGGCGCGATGGCCGACTGGATCGCCGCGGCGACCGCCTATTCGGTGCACAACGTGCAGGTAATGCCGTTCTACATCTTCTATTCGATGTTCGGCCTGCAGCGCACCATGGATCTGTGCTGGGCGGCCGGCGACCAGCGCGCCCGCGGTTTTCTGATTGGCGCCACGGCCGGTCGCACCACGCTCAACGGCGAAGGCCTGCAGCATGAAGACGGCCACAGCCTGATCCTCGCCAACGCGATCCCCAATTGCATCAGCTACGACCCGACCTTCCAGTACGAGGTCGCGGTGGCCGTGCAGGAAGGCATGCGCCGCATGTTTACCGAGCAGGAAGACGTCTTCTTCTACATCACCGTCGAGAACGAGAATTACGAGCACCCCGAGATGCCCACGGGTGCCGAGGCCGACATCGCCAAGGGGATGTACGCATTCCGTAAAGGCGGCAAGGGCAAGCAGCGCGTGCAATTGCTCGGCTCCGGGTCGATCTTCATGGAGGCGATTGCCGCCGCCAATCTGCTCAAGTCCGACTGGGGGGTCGAAGCCGATTTGTGGGGTTGCCCGAGCTTCAACGAGTTGGTTCGCGACGGTCAGGACGTCCAGCGTTGGAACCTGCTGCATCCGAACGACAAGCCGAGGCAGTCGCATGTCGAGAAGCTGCTGGACGGAGCAGTCGGCCCGGTCATCGCCGCGACCGACTACATGAAGCTGTATGCCGAGCAGATTCGACCGTTCGTCAAGAACACCTACGTCACGCTGGGCACCGACGGCTTTGGTCGCTGCGACACGCGCGAAAAACTGCGCGACTTCTTCGAGGTGGATCGACGCTGGATCACGGTAGCGGCGCTCAACGCGCTGGCGGATGATGGCGAGATCGACCGCAAGAAGGTCGCCGAGGCGATCGCCAAGTACAAGCTGGATCCAAACAAGCCGAATCCGTTGACCGTCTGAACCCGAGGAGACCAATAACATGAGCCAACTCATTGAAGTGAAGGTTCCGGATATCGGCGACTTCGACGAAGTTCCGGTAATCGAACTGTTTGTCAAACCTGGCGACAGCATCGACGTGGACGACGCGATCGTCACGCTCGAATCGGACAAGGCCACCATGGACGTGCCCTCCTCGACCGCCGGCGTGGTCAAGGAAGTGATGGTCGCGGTGGGCGACAAGGTCGCCGAAGGCTCGCTGCTGATCAAGGTGGAAGCCGCGGGCGCGGTAGCAGCGGCCCCGGCGCCCGCCGCGGCGGCGCCAGCGCCTGAGACAGCCGCCCCGGCGGCCGCACCCGCGGCTGGCGGTGGCGGTGGCGGGATCGTCGAAGTCAAGGTGCCCGATATCGGCGATTTCGATTCGGTGCCGGTGATCG
>CBDULG010000125.1:0-8170 GCA_965367985.1 uncultured Rhodocyclaceae bacterium | reverse complement strand
AGCAGCGTGGTGATCTCGAACCACACGTCGGACTCGTGACGCAGCCACACCAGCGTATCGAGCACCGGCTGCAGGTGTGCGCCGGTGAGGCGGAAGTAGAAGTTCTCGTCGAAGGCCTTGAGGTCGACGTTGGCCGCGTCCACTGCGGCGAAAAAGTCCGCGCGCGCCTGACCATGCACATAGCCCGCGGTGACGGCGACCGTGTTGATGCCATGCGCGTGACACGCGGCGGCCGTGTCGATCGCGTATTCGGCAAAGATGACCGGATCGTTGTAGGTAAATGCGACGCTTCGGCAACCGTTCTGGGCTGCTGCGGCGGCGATCGCCTCGGGGGCGGCCGTGTCCATCAGCCGGTCCATGTCGCGTGACTTGCTGATGTCCCAGTTCTGGCAGAACTTGCACGCCAGATTGCAGCCGGCCGTGCCGAAGGAGAGCACGCTGCTGCCGGGATAAAAGTGGTTGAGCGGCTTCTTTTCGATCGGATCGATACAGAACCCCGAACTGCGCCCCCAGGTGGTGAGATCCATCTGGTCGCCAATACGCTGGCGCACGAAGCACGCGCCGCGCTGACCATCGCGCAAGCGGCAGGTGCGCGGGCACAGGTCGCATTCGATGCGCCCGTCGTCGAGCCAGTGCCAGTAGCGGCCCGGGTGTGAGATTTCAGTGGAAGCCATGCGCCCTCGCTTGAAGCGGTCGCCTGTTAGCCTGGGTCGGCGGGTTCCTCACGCCATTTACGCACGGGATAGGTCGCGACCATCACCGCCGGTCCCCAGAAATCTGCGGAGAGCCCGGCCTTTACCTTAAGAGCGGCGAGGAAGGCGCGAGGTTCCGGGAGTTGCTCCCAGACTTGCGGAAGAAAGGTGGCTTGCTGGCAGCCGTTGAAGAAAATTACACCGTCCTCCCCGGGGCGCAGGCGTTCGAGCACCGTTGCTTCGTCACGCGCTTCAATGAACTCCGCGCGGCCAAGCTGCGATACCTCGACCCGCACACCGGGCCACTGTTCGGCGGTGAGCGGCGAGAAGCGTGGATCGCGCAAGGCCGCAGACTGGGCATTGGCGACAACATCTTCGGCCAGCGAACGCTGTGGTTTGATGCTGCCCATGCAGCCGCGCAATTGGCCGTTCCGGGTGAGCGTTACAAAGGTTGCGCCACGCTCTGCCAGCGCCGGGTCGTCGCCCGGCGGCTCGTCGCGCAAACCCAGTTCATGTTCGATGGCGGCGCGTGCGCGTTCGAGAAGACGCGCGCCCAGATCGTCTCCGGTATCAATGCGCCACATGCGGCTTTTCCTCGACGAAAGCGATGCTGGTGTAGCCAACGACGCGGTCGCGGTCGCCAGCGGTGTCGCCGGAATTGCGCGTGTCGAGCACAGCCGGTACGAGATGATGACGCTGCGCGGCGAGCAGCAGTCCATTGACCGGCAAGGCGCCGCAGGCGCGCTCGAATCCGATCTTCGGCTCGAGTCGCTGGATGTGCCCGACGGTGGCGCGGTCCATCCAGCGCGCTTGGTGATAGGGCAGGTAGTGCGACAGATCGGACGAGATGACGATCAGCGTCTTGTCATCGCCCCACAGGCTTTCCAACACTTGCGCAACGCGCTCGGCGGTCGTTTTTCCGACCACCAGCGGTACAACCTCGATGTGATCGAGTACGGTTTGCAAAAAAGGCAATTGAACTTCGAGCGAATGCTCGAGCGCGTGTGCGTTTTCGTCGACGGTGATATCCGGCTCGCCTTGCAGGCGCTGCCAGCTTTCGCGGTCGACGGCGATCTCGCCCAGCGGCGTGGCAAACCATTGCGACGCGGGCAGGGCGAAACCATTGACGGGTACGCGGTGGCACGGGCCCATCAGTACGACGCGGCGGTAGAGCTCGGCCGCGCTGCGCACGCTCGCGTAGGCGCAGGCCGCAATGGCGCCCGAATACACATAGCCGGCGTGCGGCACGATGATCGCTTTGGGCCAGTGCACTGCCTCGTTCGGCATCGCGCCGTTGAGCAGTTCGCCGATCATGCTCTGCAAGGTGCGCGGATCGGCCGGATAAAATGCGCCCGCAACGGCGGGCGGCCTGATGAAGCGAGTAGCGGGCATGCTAAATCCTTGATCCAATACATCAATGACAACGATAAACCATTTACGTTGCCATACGCACCCATATCAAGGCGCCAGCGATGCCGACGCCGACCACCACCATGCCGGCGAGCACGCGGCGCATGAGCGGCACCCCACCAATGACGATCGCAAGGCCGGTCTTGAAGGCAAGATTGGCGATCATCGCCAGGCCGATCGCCGTGACCGCCGCACTGGCCTGGATGTGATCGAGTGAAAACAGCCGGAGGCTCGACAACACCATGGCATCGACATCGGTCAGTCCGGAGATCGAGGCGACGATGTAGAGCCCCTGCGTGCCAGCTAATTCGGCGAGCCAGGCGGTACAGAACAACACGAAGGCATAGAGCGCGCCAAAGGTAAGGGCAGAGCGCAACTCGGTCGGATTGCTGGTGGTGGGCGTCGGCGTGTGCTCGTGGCCGGTGAGACGGCGCCAGTTGAATGCCAGCGCGGCGGCACCGAGCAGCAGGCCCGGCGCGGCAATGCGCAGCACCGGGAGGAAAAGCGCAGGCTGCACGGCGGCCGCGACGATGGCCACGCGCACAACCATCACCAGGTTTGCGAGCAGGATGACCAGCGCCGCGGCGGGCGCGAACGCTTCGTGTTTGCGCGCGTGGCGGGCGAATACCAGTGTCGTCGCGGTGCTCGAAACGAGTCCGCCGAACAGACCGACCAGCGGTGCGCCGCTGTTGCTGCCAACGAGTTTCAGCGCGGCATAGCCGGCCAGGCTGACGCCGGAGATCAGCACCACCATGAGCCATACCTGGTGCGGATTGAGGGCGCCGAAGGGGCCGAAGTTCTCGTCCGGCAGCACCGGCAGGATGACCAGCGAGAGCACGCCGAACTGCAGGATCGAGATCCAGTCGGTGGGCGTCAGCTTGGCGACCCAGCCGTGCAGCGTGGTCTTGAAATAGAGCAGCACGGCCATTGCCATGGCGACCATGATGGCCAGTTGCGCATAACCCGCCCAGACAAGGAAACCCAGCGTGTGGCAGAGAAGCAGAGCGACCACTGATGTAGTGCCCGGTTCTTCGCCCTTGTCTTCGCGGAAGTAGGCGAAGATGATCATTGCGCCGATCAGCGCGCTGCTGACGATGAAAGGCAGCGCGCTGTCGAGCAGTTCACCGAGCAGGCCGTTGAGCGCACCCATCAGGCCGACCAGCGCGAAGGTACGCAAACCGGCGCGCGGCGCAGGCCGGCGCTCACGTTCGAGGCCGAGCAGCAGGCCGATACCCAGCGCGATGAGCAACGCTTCGATCTGATCCGTTTCTATGGCGATCTGGTAACCCATAGCGAAAGCATGCCCGTTGGCTGACCTGGCCATTTTACGCCGCTGGCGGTGCCGTCGCTGCGCGTGCGAGCGGGTAGAATCGCGCCATGCCAGCGATTTCACACCGCCACTTCGCCCTCGTGCCTGCTGCGGGCAGCGGCAGCCGCATGGGGCGGGACGCGCCCAAACAGTACTTGCCGCTGCTCGGCGAACCGCTGATCTGTCATACCTTGCGCGTGCTGTGCCGGTCGGCCCTGATCGACCGGGTGTATGTCGTGTTGTCTGTCGGCGATGCCTACTGGGATACGATTGATGCCACGCCGCTGGGCGACAAGCTTGCGCCGCTCTTCGTCGGTGGCGCCAGCCGTGCCGACAGCGTGCTCAATGGTCTGAGCGCGATCCGCGCCGATGTCTCAGACGGCGACTGGATCCTGGTGCACGATGCGGCGCGGCCTTGCCTCGCGCCATGGCATGTCGAAACGCTGATCAATGCGCTCGACGACGACGAGGTTGGCGGATTGCTCGCTGTGCCGGTCGCAGACACGCTCAAGCGCGCCGACAGTCGCGGCCGCGCCGAAGCGACGGTGCCGCGCGACCGCCTGTGGCAGGCGCAGACGCCGCAAATGTTCCGCTACGTGATGCTGCGCCGCGCGCTCGAATCGGCGCGCAACGTAACCGACGAAGCCAGCGCCATCGAGACCGCAGGCCTGCACCCCAAGCTGGTGGCCGGCGACACCACCAATCTCAAAGTGACCTATCCGCTCGATCTGCATCTGGCCGAGTGGATCTTGCAGCACCGGGAGAGCTGAGTTGAGCGTGCCATTTCGTATCGGTCAGGGTTTCGATGTGCACGCCCTGGTGCCGGGCCGCCCGCTGATCATCGGCGGCGTGACTATTCCCTATTCGCGCGGTCTGCTCGGCCATTCCGACGCCGATGTCTTGCTGCACGCGATCACCGACGCGATTCTCGGCGCCGCCGCGCTGGGCGACATCGGACGCCACTTCCCGGATACCGATCCGGCGCACGCCGGCGCCGACAGCCGCGTGCTGCTGCGCGCCGCGATGGCGGCGGTGCGCGACGCCGGCTACCGTGTCGGCAACATCGACGCCACGGTAATCGCCCGTGCGCCAAAGCTGCTGCCGCACGTGCCGGCAATGGTCGCCAACATCGCCGCGGACCTGGGCATCGAACCGGATTGTGTCAACATTAAGGGGAAGACCACCGAAAAACTCGGTTTCACCGGGCGCGGCGAGGGCATGGCTGCGCAGGCCATTGCCTTGCTGCTGACGGTGACGGTGGATTAAGGAGCGTCAATGAAAGTCTCAGGCACATTTGAAGTCAGCCTCAAGCCGCTGGACACCTACGCGCAGGGCGCGGATGGCGTCGATCTGGGCCGCATGTCGATCGACAAGACCTTCCGCGGTGAACTCGAAGCGACGAGCCAGGGCGAAATGCTCAGCGCGATCACGGGTGTCGACGGCTCGGCGGGCTACGTGGCGATCGAACAGGTCACGGGGTCGCTGTCCGGCCGGCGGGGCAGCTTCGTGTTGCAGCACTTCGGCATCATGGACAAGGGCGCGGACCGGCGGATTCTCGAGGTCGTGCCCGGTTCCGCTTCAGGCGAGCTGGCGGGATTGCGCGGCCGCATGGCAATCGACGCGGCAGACGGCGAACATTCCTACGAATTCGACTACCAACTCGGCTGAGCCCTCGCGCGTACGCCTGTTTTTTGCGCTGTGGCCCGATTTGGCCGTTGCCCGCGCGCTGCATTGCTGGGCGCGCGCGTGCGCGCTGGAAGGGGCGAGGGTCACGCGGCGCGACACGCTGCACATGACGCTGGCGTTCATCGGCGATGTCGATTCCCGGTGCGTAGGCGACATCGAAGCGGTTGGCGACGGAGTCGTGTGGCCGCGGATCGATCTTGTCCTCACCCACGTCGGCGGCTGGCGGCACAATCGCATTGCCTACGCGGCGCCGGATGAAACGCCGGCTGCGCTCGCCGCCTTGGCCGAATCTCTCGCCGACGGCCTTCGCGACATCGGCATCTCCCTCGAAAAGCGCGCCTTTCACCCGCATGTGACGCTCGCGCGGCGTTGCGCGCAGGTACGTCCGCTTGAGGCGCCGTCGCCCATCGTGTGGCGGGTGCGCGAAGGCGTGCTCGTCGAATCGCAACGCGACGCGCAGGGCGCGCACTACCACGTGCGCCGCCGCTGGCCGGCGGACGCGGCGCCGTAATGACGGTGCATGCCTTATCGGCGATCGCACGCTGGCGGCCGGTGTGGCTGCTGGCGCTGTCGCAGGCCTTGTATTTCACCGCCATTTCGATCGTGTTTACCGTCGCCGCGCTGGCGGGTGCCTGGCTCGCGCCATCGCCCGCGCTGGCAACCATTCCGCTCGGCGTGACCGGCGTGTTTACCGCGACGAGTGCCTTGCTCGCGGTAAAGGGTTTTGCGCGTTTCGGTCGCCAGCCGGTGTTTATCTTCGGCGCCTTGTGCGGCTTGGGCGGCGCGTTGCTTGCCGTGCTGGCGATCCATCGCGGCAGCTTCATCGGCTTTTGTCTGGCGACCGGTTCGATGGGAATTTTTCAGGGCATCGCGGGCTACTACCGGCTTGCCGCGGCCGAGGTGGCACCGAGCGCAGCCGACAGGCCGCGCGCGATTTCGTGGGTGATGGTCGGCGGCCTCGCGGCGGCCTTCGTCGGCCCGTGGCTGGGCGCGCTGGCGAAGGATTTGATGATCGTTCCGTTCGCTGGTTCCTACGCCGTGTCGGCGGCGGTGTCCTTGCTTGCCATCGGCGCGCTCGCCTGCTGGCGCGAACCGGCGAGCGCGCGTATGCCGCCGCTGCCCGAGTGGACGCCGGCGCTGCATGAATTCAGGGGCAGCCCGGCGTTGCGCCGCGCGCTCGCCTATTGCGTCGCGGCCTGGGCCATGATGGTGCTCACCATGAACGCCGCGCCGCTCGCGGTGGTGGGTTGCGGACTGCCGGTAACGACGGCGGCGAGCGTGATTCAGTGGCATCTGGTCGGCATGTTCGCGCCGTCGTTTTTTACCGGCAACCTGGTGGCGCGCTTCGGTGCGCAGCGCGTTGCGCAAAGCGGCTGCTGGCTGGGCGTGATCGCCTGCGCGCTGACCTTCGGCGGCGAGACCAGCCCGTATTTCCATGCCGCGATGATCGGCGTCGGCATCGGCTGGAACTTCGCCTTCATCGGCGGCAGCGCCTTGCTCGTCGCGGCCGCTTCGCCAGCCAATCGCGGCCGCCTGCAGAGCCTCAACGAAACTTCGACTTTCGTCATCGTCACGCTGGCCGCCTTCTCGGCCGGCTTCGCGCAGGATGCGCTCGGCTGGCAAGGGGTTGCCCTGGTCGGCATGGCATTGCTGCTACCGGCGATGATCCCGGCGTTCGCGCGTGGGCGCATGTCCGCGCGCACTTGACTCCGCCCCTCGCCGGACCGACGCGGGGCGTGAGTCCGCGTGTTGGCTCAGCTGCTGCTGGCTTGCGGTTGTGCGTCCTCGGGCAGGTCCGCTTCGGCGATTTCCTCTGCGTCCGCCGCTTGCGTTTCCGGTTTGCGATGCAGGAAAACGCGCTCCACTACATAGAAGAACAGCGGAATGAAGAAGAGGCCAAGCGCGGTGGCAGCGATGGTGCCGCCGAGCACACCGGTGCCGATCGCGTTCTGGCTGCCCGCACCCGCGCCGGTGGCAATCGCCAGCGGCAGCACGCCGAAGGCGAAGGCCAGCGAGGTCATGAGGATCGGCCGCAAGCGCATGCGCACGGCGGTAAGCGTGCCTTCGATCAGGCCCTTGCCGGCGTCGACCTGTGCCTTGGCAAACTCGACGATCAGGATCGCGTTCTTCGACGCCAGTCCAATCGTTGCGATGAGCGCCACCTGGAAGTAGATGTCGTTGGCGAAACCGCGCGAAGAGGCCAGCAGCACGGCGCCGAGAATGCCAAGCGGCACCACGAGAATCACCGCGAACGGCACCGACCAGCTTTCATACAGCGCCGCCAGGCAGAGGAACACGATGAGCAGCGAGAGCGCAAACAAGGCGGGCGCCTGCGAGCCGCTCTGGCGCTCCTGGAACGAGGTGCCCGACCACGACACGGCGAATCCCGGCGGCAGGCGCGCGACGATTTCCTCGGCCGCGGCCATGGCCTCGCCGGACGACACCCCGGGCGCCGCCTGGCCGACGATTTCCATCGACGGCTGGCCATCGAAACGCTCCAGACGCGGCGAGCCGAAGGTCCAGTGTCCGTTGGCGAAGGCCGAGAACGGCACCATCGCGCCGGCCGCGTTGCGCACATACCACTTGTCGAGGTCGTCGGGCGTCATGCGTGCCGAGGCTTCGGCCTGCATATAGACCTTCTTGATCCGCCCGCGATCGAGAAAATCGTTCACGTAGCTGCCGCCCCAGGCGGTCGCCAAGGTGCTGTTGATCTCCGCCACGCTGATACCCAGCGCGCCGGCCTTGGCGTGATCGATGTCCAGGGTAAATTCCGGCGTGTCATCCATGCCGTTCGGCCGCACGCCGGCGAGGCGCGGATCCTTGGCCGCCATGCCGAGGAACTCGTTGCGCGCGGCGAGCAGGGCGTCGTGGCCGAGCCCGGCGCGATCCTGCAACTGCATGTTGAAGCCGCCCGAGGTGCCCAGCTCGATCACCGCCGGCGGCACGAACGCAAACACCATCGCCTCGCGAATCTGCGAGAACGCGGCCATTGCGCGGCCGGCAATCGACTTGACGTCTTGCCCGGGCCCGGCGCGCTCGTCCCAGTCGGCGAGGTTGATGAAGCCGATGCCCA
>CBDULG010000124.1:0-8171 GCA_965367985.1 uncultured Rhodocyclaceae bacterium | reverse complement strand
CGCGTCCTGGATGGCCAATGCGCAGGTACAATTTTCGCCACCCGGCCGCGGCTGGCAGGTGAGTGTCGAGGCGCGCAACCTGTTCGACCGCAATGCGCTGATTCAGGATACCGATCTGCTCAGCTGCGATCCACGTATGCCGTTGTGGTATCCGGAGCGTGCCATGTTCTTTGCGGTGCGCGCCGTGTTCTGAGCGCTGGGGGACGCCGGGCAACGTCAAAATAACAGGGGAGGCAAACAATGGAGCAAGAAGGCATACCAAGCCGATTACATAAGCGGAGCAGTGCACCCATGGGGCGAGGCGGGGCTGTCGTGGCGATTCTGGCCTTGATACTGAGTGCATGTACGTCGATGGAGCCGCGCGTCGCGGAAAGCACTCCCGTCACCGGGTTCGACCGAATTACCGGGCATGGCGGCGGCGTCGCCATCATGAACAGCGGCGAGTACGTCGTGATACGCCCCGACGGTTCGCTCAGCGCGCGTTGCTATATGTGCACCGGGTCGGGTATGAGCGAGGATGCCTGCCAGAGAACGGCGGCGCGGCGCGGCGTGCCGATGTGCCACGCGCCGGCGAACGGCGCCGCAACACCAGACGGCTTGCAACCGGCCGTGTCGAGTTCGCCGGCTGCGCAAGCGTCCGGCGCCGGCACGCCGCGCGGTGGCGTGATGTGCCCGGTGTACGGACCGAGCGGGGCATTGGCGCCCGTGCTCTACGATCCCGGCTGGCCGTACTGGTGCAACTATCAGGGTGGCGCGGCGCCGTCCTGCACCTGCTACAAGATGCAGTGAGCCGCGCCGCGGCGCCAGTCCGGCGGTTCAGACCACGGTAATCGCCATCGCGGCGCCGTCGGGCATTAACGCGCGTGGCAGCGGCGTTGAGCGGTCGGGGGCGAGTTCCCTCACCCCCGACCGCTCTCCCGGCGGGAGAGGGGAGCGCTTCGGCCGCATGGCGCTGGCCGCCCGCGCGACACGTGTCAGCGCTGGGTCAGTTGCTCCATGAGAATTCTCTGTGCCGCGCGGTGCTCGCCGCGTGGCTTCTTGCGCCGGTAGTTGCCGTCGGGCTGCATTTCCCAAGCCATGCAGTTGTCCTCGAGGTAGACGCGCAGCCCTTCCTTCATTACGCGCTTCTTGAGACGCCGGTCGAGGATCGGGAAAGCGACCTCGATGCGGCGGAAGAAGTTGCGGTCCATCCAGTCGGCGCTCGACAAATAGATCTTGTCCTCGCCGTCGGCATGGAAATAGAAGATGCGGGTGTGCTCGAGAAACCTGCCGACGATCGAGCGCACGCGGATTCGTTCCGACAGACCCGGCACACCCGGACGCAGCGCGCACGGGCCGCGCACGATCAGATCGATCTCGACACCCGCCTGCGAAGCGTCGTACATCGCCTCGATGATCTCGGATTCGAGCAGCGCGTTCATCTTGGCGATGATGCGTCCTTTGCGTCCGGCGCGCGCCGCTTCGGCTTCCGCGCGCACATGGGCGACTGCGTTCGAATGCAGGGCGAAGGGCGCCTGCCAAAGGTGGGTGAGCGCGGACGCCTTGCCCAGGCCGGTGAGCTGCTGGAAGACTTCGGCAACGTCTTCACCGATTTCCTCGTTCGCGGTGAGCAAGCCGAAGTCGGTGTACAGGCTCGTGGTACGTGGGTGGTAGTTTCCGGTGCCCATGTGCACGTAACGGCGCAAACCGCTCGCCTCGCGGCGCACCAGCATGAGCAGCTTGGCGTGCGTCTTGTAGCCGAATACGCCGTACACCACATGCACGCCGCATTCTTCCAGGCGCGATGCCCAGTTGATATTGGCCTCTTCATCGAAGCGCGCCATCAACTCAAGCACCACCGTCACTTCCTTGCCCTTGAGGGCGGCGCGCATGAGGTGTTCCATGAGAATGGATTCGCTGCCGGTGCGATAGACCGTCATCTTGACCGCCAGTACGTCGGCATCGTCGGCGGCGCTGCGCAGCAGGTCGACGATCGGCGCAAAGCGCTCGAAGGGGTGATGAAGGAGGATGTCCTGTCGGCGGATGGCATCGAACAGGTCGCGCTTGTCGCCGCTCAGTTGCGGCGGAACGCCCGGCTTGTAGGGCGGGAAGGTCAGGTCGGCACGCTTGACGTGGTCGGGCAGGCGCATCAGACGCACCAGATTGACGATACCGGGCATGCGGTAGAGGTCGTCGTCGGTGAGCTTGAAATGCGCGAGCAGAAAATCGGCCATCGCGTCCGAGCAGTTGTCCGCTACCTCGAGCCGCACCGAGTCGCCGTAGTGACGCTGCTGCAGCTCGCCCTTGAGCGCGGCGCGCAGATTGGTGACCTCTTCTTCGTCTACGAACAGGTCGGAGTTGCGCGTTACGCGGAACTGGTAGCAGCCCAACACCGCCATGCCGGGAAACAACTGCCCGACATGGGCGTGCACCACCGAGGACAGGAAAATGAAGCCATAGTCGATGCCGGTGATTTCCTTCGGCAGCAGAATCACGCGCGGCAGCGCGCGCGGCGCCTGCACGATGGCGGTATTGGTGTCACGCCCGAAGGCGTCGAGTCCGTCGAGTTCGACGGCGAAATTCAGACTCTTGTTGAGCACACGCGGGAAGGGGTGCGCAGGGTCGAGGCCGATCGGCGTGAGTACCGGCTCGACTTCGTGCTCGAAATACTCAGCCACCCAGGCACGGTGGGTCTCGGTCCACTCGCTGCGGCGCAGCACGCGGATGCCTTCTTCGGCCAGCGCCGGCAGGATCTCGTCGAGCAGCGAATATTGCTGGTCGATGATGTCCTGCACCTCGACACCCACCAACTGAAGCAACTGCTGCGGCATAAGTCCGTCTTCCGCGGCCGGCTCGTTGATGTTGAGCCGGATGCGCTCCTTGATGCCGGCGACCCGGATCTCGAAAAATTCGTCGAGATTGCTCGACACGATGCACAGGAAGCGCAGGCGCTCGAGCAGCGGCATGTCGCGATCGGCCGCCTGCGCGAGCACGCGCCGTTGGAACTGCAGCAGCGACAGCTCGCGGTTGATGAAGGTGTGCGGAATCTTGGTTTCCTGATCCATGGGGCTCGGCGCGCTTGAAGTGGGCATGGGCGAGTTTGTGACACTGATGTTACATCGCGATGACGCGTCACGCGGTGGTCCGCGTTTGCGCGGCATCTGCAGTGCTAGAATCGTCGGCAATTCCGGCCCGGCCGGTCGCAAAGGGGTCATTGCACATGCATGATGATTTAGTTGCCGCCGTTGATTTAGGTTCCAACAGTTTCCGCCTGCAGGTCGGGCGCATCGTCGATGACCAGATCTATCCGCTCGATGGCATCAAGGAGCCGGTTCGGCTGGCCGCCGGGTTGTCGCCGGAAAAGCTGCTCGATACGCCGTCGCAGATGCGCGGAACAATGGCGCTGCAGCGCTTCGGCGAGCGGTTGCTCGGTTTTATCCCGCACAATGTGCGTGCCGTCGCCACCAACACCCTGCGCGTTGCCAAGAACGCGCCGGAGTTCCTCGCCGCCGCCGAGAAGGCGCTCGGTTTTCCGATCGAGGTGATCGCCGGACGCGAGGAAGCGCGGCTGATCTATGTCGGTGTGGCGCATACGCTGCCCGAACCGCAGCGCCAGCAACTGGTCGTGGACATCGGCGGCGGTTCGACCGAGTTCATCATCGGGCGCTCGTTCGAACCCCTGGAACTCGAATCGTTGTACATGGGTTGTGTCAGTTACAGCCTGCGTTACTTTGCCGACGGGCGCCTTGACCGCAAGAGTTTCAAGGCGGCCGAAATGGCGGCACGCAACGAAATGCTGGGCATCGTAAACGCCTTCAAGAAGTCCGGCTGGGAATTGGCCGTCGGCTCGAGCGGCTCGGCCAAGTCGTTGCGCGATCTACTCCATGGCGAGGGCGACGACGAAGGCAAAATCACCCGATCGGGTCTCGAACAACTCAAGAAGCGGTTGATCGACGCAGGCGACCTCGACGCCTTGTCGAAAGAAGACATCAAGGCCGACCGCATTCCCGTGCTGCCCGGCGGACTGTCGATCATGCTGGCGATCTTCGATGCCTTCGATCTGGAAGAAATGGCGTTTTCGGAAGGCGCATTGCGTCTTGGCGTGCTCTACGATCTGCTCGGCCGCTATCACCACGAAGATTTGCGCGATGCCACCGTTCAGGGATTCATGTCGCGCTATCGTGCCGACGCGCTGCAGGCGCAGCGGGTCGCCGACACCGCCTGCTTTCTCTTCCAACAGCTCGATCCCGCGGCCGGCGATGTCGATCATTCCGACCGGCGGTTTCTCCAGTGGGCGGCACTGCTTCACGAAATCGGCATTTCGATTGCGCATTCGAGCTATCACAAGCACAGCGCCTACATTGTGGGCAACGCCGACATGCCTGGCTTCTCGCGCATGGATCAGGCGCGCCTGGCGAGGCTGGTACTCGGTCACCGCGGCAAGCTGGCGCGCGTCGCCACGATCGACCCGCAGAGCGTCGATTGGGCCATGATCGCCTGTCTCCGGCTGGCCGTGGTGCTCAACCGCGCGCGCAATGAACAAACACAGCCCCCGGTTCACTTGTCGCGCAAGGGAACGGGGTTTTCGTTTATGGCCGAAGCAGACTGGTTGGACGCGCTGCCGCTGACGCAGGCCACGCTGAACGATGAAGCCCGCCAATGGGTCGGCATCGGGCATCCGCTCATCGTCGAGACCTGCCAGACGCTGCCGGAAAGTGCATAAGGGCTGACGGCATATGACGGCGCCGGCGCTGCGAATCGACGAGGGCGTCATCCGCCCTCTTGGCGACTGGACGCTGATGGCGCTCACGCCGTCGCTCGCGTCGGTACGCGGGCGACTCGCGCGCGCCGACCAGCAGGCACGATGGGATCTCAGCGAAGTGATCCGGCTCGACAGCTTCGGCGCGCTGCTGCTGTGGCGCGCGTGGGGCGGGGAACGCCCGCCGCGGGCGGTGATTCCGGCGACGCTCGAAGCGCAGTTTGCCCGCCTGGCGGCGATGGATGAAGCCGTCGCGCCGCCGAAGGAGTTCTTTGGTCCGCTCGACGCCCTCGCCGCGCTCGGCGGCGTATTGCTGCTCTTTTGGCGCCATCTGACGGATTTCATTGCGCTGATCGGCCAGCTGATGATCGATGTGATCTATCTTTTCGTGCGTCCGCATGCCTGGCCGCTCAAGGAATTCTCGGCCAATCTGCACAAGGTCGGCGTGCGCGCGATGCCGGTGAGCGCGCTGGTCGGCTTCCTGATCGGCGTCGTGCTGTCGTACTTGTCGGCGCTGCAACTGAAGGCCTTCGGCGCCGACATCTACATCGTCAATATTCTCGGCATGGGCATCGTGCGCGAACTTGGTCCGGTGCTGGTGTCGGTACTGGTCGCCGGGAGATCCGGCTCGGCGATGACCGCGCAACTGGGCGTCATGCGTGTCACCGAAGAAGTCGATGCGCTCACCGTAATGGGCATCTCGAAGTACGTGCGCCTGGTGCTGCCCAAAGTCATGGCGCTGGTCGTCGCGATGCCGCTGCTGGTGCTTTGGACCTCGGCGATGGCGTTGATCGGTGGCATGGTTTCGGCGGAGTTGCAACTCGGGCTGAGCTACGGCTATTTCATCCAGAGCCTGCCCGAGGCGGTGCCGGCGGCCAACCTCTATATCGCGCTTGGCAAGGGCGCCGCCTTTGGCGTGCTGATCGCGCTGGTGGCCTGCCATTTCGGCCTGCGCGTCGAGCCCAACACCGAAAGCCTGAGCGCCAACACGACGTCCTCCGTGGTTGCCTCGATCACCATGGTCATTCTCGTCGATGCGGTCTTTGCGATTGCCACGCGCGACATCGGTATCCCGCTATGAGCACGCCGGTGGTGAGCCTGCGCGGCGTGTCGACCCGCTTCGGCAAGAACTGGGTGCACAAGGGGGTGGATCTGGACGTCGCGGCGGGCGAGATCGTGTCGCTGGTGGGGGGTTCGGGCAGCGGCAAGACCACCTTGCTGCGCCAGATCGTCGGATTGCTGCGGCCCACCGAGGGCGAGGTACGCCTGTTCGGCGAGCCGCTGTTTTCCGGCGACCGGCAGGATCAGAAAATGCGCCGCCGCCGATTCGCAATGTGCTTTCAGCAAGGCGCGCTGTTCTCAGCGCTGACCGTCTACGACAACATCGCCTTTCCGCTGCGCGAGAGCCGCGTTGCCAGCGAGGCGGAAATCAGTGATCTGGTGGCGCTCAAGCTGCGCATGGTGGAATTGTTGCCGGAGCATGCCTCGCGCATGCCTTCCGAACTGTCGGGCGGCATGGTCAAGCGGGTCGCACTCGCCCGCGCATTGGCGCTGGAGCCTGAGTTGCTGTTGCTCGACGAGCCGACCGCCGGTCTCGACCCGACGCGTAGCGCTGCCTTTGTCGATCTGATACGCGATTTGCAGCGTGAGCTGGGGCTGACCGTCGTGCTCGTTACGCACGATCTGGACACGCTGGCGGCGCTGTCGTCGAAAGTGGCCGTGCTGGCCGAGAAACGTATCCTGGCGTATGACACGCTGGACGGGGTGATGCGGCTCGATCATCCTTTCATCAAGGAATTCTTCCTGAGCCAGCGCAGCGCACGCGCGCTGGCGCGGGCGCAAGAGGCGTAAGACATGGAAAATCGGGCGCATGCCATCCTGGCCGGACTGTTCGTTTTGATTCTGGGCGCGGCCGCAACGCTTGCCGTATGGTGGTTTTCGGGTACGGCCGAGGCGACGCGCGAGATCGTGCTGGTCAGCCGCAATAACATTACCGGCCTCAATCTGCAGGCCGGGGTGCGGTTTCGCGGCATTTCGGCGGGCCGGGTGGAGTCGATCACGATTGATCCGGAAGATCCGCGCAACATCCTCGTGCGCATCAGCGTGCGCGAGGATCTACCGGTGACCGAAGGCACGACCGCCTCCCTGGGCTATCAGGGGGTCACCGGGCTGGCCTTCGTGCAACTCGAGGATCGAGGCACGGATCCGACACCGCTGACCGCCCCTGACGGCGAGTTGCCGCGCATCGCGCTGTCGGCCGGACTCGTCGACGAGCTGTCCGATGCTGCGGTGCGCGCGATGCAGCAGTTCAAACTGATCTCGGAACAGGTGTCGGCACTATTTACCGACGAGAACGTGGACCGCATCAAGCAGGCGCTCATGCGGCTCGAGTCAGCAACGCGCGGCGTTGACGACACATTCCGCGAAGCGCCGGCGACGATTGCCGCGGCACGCGAGTTCTTCAGCGCGGAAAACCAGCGGCATCTAAACTCGATGCTGGCCAATCTGGACAAGGCCAGCGGTGAGGCGCCGTTGACGATGAGTGAGTTGCGCAAACTGCTGACCCAGCTCAAGCAGGTCGGCAAGACCGTCGACGAGACCGCGGTGGCCACCGGCAACGGGTTCCTCAACGGCACGCTGCCGCGCCTCAATACGCTCATGAAGGAAGTGACCGTCACCTCGCAGCGTCTGACGCGCCTCATTGAAGAGGTCGACGCCTCACCGCAGATCCTGCTGCTCGGGCGCGGTGGGCAGGCGCCGGGTCCGGGGGAGCAGGGCTATATTCCGCCAAGTGCACAATAAGAATATGGAGCACCTAGCAATGCAGCGCTTTCTTAAGCTGATCTGGTTGGCGGGTCTATTGATGCTTGCCGGATGCACGTCTATCGGCATCAACAAAAAGCCCGAACCGCTCGCGGTGTATGACATCGAACCGCAGGGTGTCGAGCCGGTGCGCGTCTCGATACCAATCACCGACATGGAAGTGCTCGCGCCGTCATGGCTGTCCTCCTCGGCAATGCAGTATCGCTATGCGGCCAACGCGCTCGAGCGGCGCACCTATGCCAACAGCCGCTGGGTAGGCATTCCGGCCGAGATGGTCCAGCTGGTCATCGAGCGGGTGGTGAAGACGCGACCCGCGCCCGACGGATCGGGTTGCCGCCTGCGCATCGATCTGGACGAATTCATCCAGCGTTTTACAAACGCGCAGGCCAGTGTCGGCCATGTCGAATTACGCGGCAGCTTGCTTGCGCCCCGCACCGAGGCGCTCGTCGCCGAGAAGATCTTTACCGTCGAAGTGCCCGCGCCGAGCGCGGACGCCGAGGGTGGCGTGGTGGCCCTGCGCAGCGGCGTCAATCAAGTGGCCGTGGAGGTGGCGCAGTGGCTCCAGGCGCTTGGCAGCGAGCGGGGCAAGCGCAGCATCGTCAGCCGATGC
>CBDULG010000123.1:0-8195 GCA_965367985.1 uncultured Rhodocyclaceae bacterium | reverse complement strand
CACCCTGCGTGCCCGCATGGGCAAAGCGGGGCGTGAACTCGTGTTGCGCGAGTTTTCCGTCGACGCGATGTGCGAGGGCAATCTCGCCGTGTACCGCAAGGTGCTCGGCGAATGAAATCCCTGCACATCCTCGGCAGCAAGGACATGGGCGGCGCCGAGCGCTGGCTGACCCGCTTCCTGCCCGCCATGCAACGCCACGGCGAGACCGTCGAAGCCGTGGTGCGGCGCGACTCGGCGCTCGATCGCCATCATCTCGGCGGCATTCCCACCCACCGGCTGGCCTTTCGCACGACCTGGGATCCGTTCTCGCGCGCTCAGGTGGCACGCTTCGTCGCCGCCCACGACGCCCCCGTGGTGCAAACCTATATGGGCCGCGCCACGCGCCTGACACACCTCAGACCGGACGGCGACAAGGTGCACCTCGCACGCCTTGGCGGCTATTACAAACTCGATCCGTTTCGTCACGCGCACGCCTGGGTCGGCAACACGCGCGGGCTGTGCGACTGGATGATTGCCGGCGGTCTGCCGGCCGAACGCGTGTTTCACATCACCAATTTCGCCGACCCTGCCAAAAGCGTTCCGGCATCGGCGCTTGAAAAGCTTCGCGCGCAAATTGGGTTGCACGCCGACGACTGGCTGATGGTCACCGCAGGCCGGCTCATCGACGTGAAGGGTCACGCCACGCTGATCGAGGCGATGCATCGCTTACCCGCCGAACTGGCCGGGCGCCGCCTGCGTCTTGCAATCCTCGGCGACGGCACGCTGCGTGAAGCGCTCAAGGCGCAAGCGCACCAGACCGGAATCGCCGACCGCGTGCACTTCGCCGGATGGCAGCACGATCCGGCGCCTTGGTTCCATCTTGCCGACATGGTGGTGTTTCCTTCGCGCGACGCGGAAACGCTCGGCAACGTGATCCTCGAAGCCTGGGCGTACGAAAAGCCGCTGGTGTGCACCGCGTTTCGTGGCGCGCGTGAAATTGCCCGGCACGGCGAGGACGCCTGGGTGACGCCATGCGACGATGCCGCTGCTTTCGCCGACGGCGTGCGCTGCGTAATCGAGGATCCAGCTCTGCGAGCGGACATGGTCGCGCACGGCCGTGCGCGCATCGAAGGTGAGTTCAGCGAAGCGCGGGTGATCGACCAATATCGTGCGCTTTACGCCCAATTGCTGGACAATCGCTGACATGGCCGCGGGCATCAACATTCTCATGTACCACCAGGTCGGTGATTTTCCGCCGATGAAGGGTCATCGCTCGACCTACTGTCACCACAAGCGCTTTGCGCGCCAGATGGCGTACCTGGCGCGCTTCGGATACACGGTGCTGTCGATGGACGCGGTGCTTGCCTGTCTGCGCAGCGAGCGTCCCCTGCCGCCCAAGGCGGTCGCGCTGACCTTCGACGACGGCTACGAGAACTTCTACGAGTACGCCTGGCCGGTACTGAAGAGACACGGTTTCCCGGCGATGGTGTATCTCATCGCCGATATGCTCGGCCAGCCCTCGCACTGGTTCGCCGCCGACGGGCGCGACACACCGCTGCTGATGAGCGCCGCGCGGGTGCGCCAGCTGCGCGGCGAAGGCGTCGACTTCGGTTCGCACTCGGCCGGCCATATCAAGCTCGCCCAACACGACAGCGCACGCATTCATGATGAGGTCACGCGCTCCAAGGCCGTGCTCGAGGACGTGCTGGGGGAAGAAGTCCGCCATTTCTGCTACCCCTTCGGCAGCCACGACCGCCGCGCCGTCGATGCCGTGGCCGAGGCCGGCTACGCCAGCGCCACCACCTGCGTACGCGCCCCCGCCACGGTGGCAGACGATCCGCTTACGCTGCCGCGCAAGGCAATTTCCTACGGCGACAACCTGATCGGCTATTTCTGGCGCCTGCACGTGAAGAACGATCCCAAGCACGCGTTCATCCGGCGCGACGGGCACACCTTCGCGACGAGGACGGCATGACCCCAATCGCTCAATGAATCAGTCGATCGCCCCCACGCTCAAGTGGCTCGCCATCGCCGTCATCGTGCTGGCGGTTCTACCGCTGGTTCTGACCGATGCCGCGCGTCAGTGGATGTTTGAGGAAGAGGGCCCGATCGAGTGGTTTTCGGTGCTCATGTGGCTGCTGGCAGGCGTGCTCATTCTCTTGCGTTCGCGTCCGCCGCGAGCCCCGGCGATCGCCTATGCCATCTTTTGCATCACGCTGGTGGTGCGTGAAACCGGGCTGCCGCCCGAGCTGATCCCGAGCGGTAAAGCGTTGCTCAGGGCGGCGTATTATCTTGACGGCAGCGTGCCACTGCTGCGGCGCGTGATCATCGGGCTGATCATCGTCACCGTGCTGGTTGCGGTAGTGTATTTCCTCATCGTGAGCGTGCGTGCCTTCTTCAGCCGCCGGCAATTGCGCGATCCGGGATTCCAGTTGGTGCTGCTGTGCGGCGGCGTGCTGGTTGCGAGTCAGGGTTTCGAAGCGGCTTCAGATCGCCTGCCTGAACTGCCGGATGCGGTGCGCGACACTGTCATTCATGTGTTCTGGGCGCTCGAAGAAGGTCTGGAGGCGCTCGCACCCGTGGTGCTCATTCAGGCGGTGCGTCTCGCCGGACATCTGCCCGTACCCGCGTTGAAGTCGTATCGGCGGGGTTGAGACCTCAGCGCTCGGCTTCGTCGTTTCCCGGCGTCTCGCCGTGCGCGTAGCGCGACAAGGCCTTGCGCATGAACTGCATTTGCGCATCGAAGCGCGTGCAGGCCGCGCACATCATCAGGTGCACACGAAACTCCATGCGCTCGCGCAAGGACAGCGGGCGATCAAGTTTTTCCGACGCGAGTCGTGTCACTTCCTTGCAGGTCAGCATCAGGCCGCCTCCGCTTCGAACCATTTTTGACGCAGACACTCGCGCAACCCCATGCGGGCGCGATGAAGTATCACATGGCAGTTGCTCACGCTGATGCCTGTCGCCGCGCAAATCTCGTCCGTCGTCAGATCCATGAACTCGCGCATCATGAATACCCGCGAGGTGTTTTCAGGCAGATCGTGCAGACAGATTTCGAATACAACCCAAAATTCCTTTGACTCAACCGCGTTTGACGGCTCGGTCCACTCGGCAGGCCGCGCCTCCGGCGCCCACATGCCACGCTGGTCGAACATCTGGTCAAAATCCATCTGTTCGCCCTCGGCATTGACCCCTGTCACATCCACAAAGCGCGACCGGCTGCGCACCGCATTGATCAGCGTGTTGCGCAAAATCGCGAACACCCAGGTCTTGAGCGACGAGCGCCCGGCAAAACTGTCGCGCTTGCGCATTGCCTTGAGCAGCGCGTCCTGCACCACGTCCTCGGCCAGCGCATGGTCCCGCAACTGGATCTGTGCGAAGCGCAGCATGTCGCGGCGCAGCGATTCAAGCGCTTCGGCATCGCCGAGCGCGTTCGGGTCGACCGCCTGCGGCTCGATTACTTTTGTGTCGCGTTTCATCTTGGCTCCAGCATAGAAGTTTCACATCCACGCAGACCGTTTTGCGCACGTCCAGCTTACAGAGGCCACACCACGCGACGCGTTTCGCGCGCGCCTGAAAAGATAGACGGCGCGCGCGCGATTCCCTTACACGCGCAGCACATTGCGCTTAACGCGCGGCGCGCAACGCCTCAAGAATTTTCTGCCCGGCACGGCCATTGGCCTCGAATCCGAGCCGCCCCTGTTCGGCCGCGATGGCTGCGCGCGTGCGGCTGCCGATCATGCCATCGACCTCGCCGATGTCATGGCCGCGATCGAGCAGCAACTGCTGCAACTCGCGCCGCTCCTGGCGCGCAATGCCCGGATCGTCGGTCGGCCACGCGGTGACGAATGGCGCGCCACCGCGCAAGCGGTCGGACAGATGCGCGATCGCCAGCGCGTAGCTCTCGGCCGCGTTGTAGCTGTAGATCGCGTTGAAGTTGCGGAACACCAGAAAGGCCGGCCCCTCCGCGCCTGCGGGCAACAGCACCGCCGCCTGTCGTGCGTCGGGCACGATGGCCTCGCCATCCATCTTGCTGATGCCCATGCGCGCCCACTCGGTCAGCGGCCGGCGCGCCTTGCGTCCGGCCACGGCGGCATCGAACCCCGCCGGCAGACGCACCTCGTAGCCCCACGGTTCGCCCGGGCGCCAGCCCGCGCGCTTGAGGTAATTGGCGGTGGATGCGAGCGCGTCAGGCACGCTGTCGATCAGATCGCGCTTGCCGTCGCCATCGAAATCGACCGCCACCCGCATGAAGGTGGACGGCATGAACTGGGTGTGGCCAAAGGCGCCGGCCCACGAGCCGGTCAAGCGTTCGGGCGCCACATGCCCTTCCTGCAAAATGCGCAAGGTGGTGAAGAACTCGCCGCGGAAATAATCCTGCCGCCGCCCCTCGCACGACAGCGTCGCTAATGACGTCACCAGCGGCCGCGAACCGAAGTTGCGGCCGAAATTGCTCTCCACGCCCCACACCGCCACCACGGTGTGACGATCGACACCGTACTCCGCCTCCACCTTGCCGAGCACGTCGTCCCACTCGGCGAGCATCGCGCGCCCGTCCGCGATGCGTTCCTCATCGACCAGCGCAGCCAGGTAATCCCAGATCGGCGTGCGGAATTCCGGTTGATAATCGAGCGCTTCGAGCACTGTCGGATCGGGCGCCAGCGCGTCGGTATGGCGGTCGAAGGTGTCCACGGTGACATCGTGCGACGGCGCCTCGGCGCGTAGGCGCGACAAACAGGCATCGAAGGCGGCGTCGGATTGCGCGAGCACGGGTGAGATGGCAAGCGGCAGGGCGAGCGACAAGATGAGTAGCGTATTTTTCATGGCGCCATTTTAGGCGGAGGCGCGCCGCCCTTGCATGCGACGTTACAAAGGCTCACGCACACGCCAGAAACTGGCAAAACGCGGTAGCCCGTGGCGCGTGAGTCCGCGATAGCGGAAAGTGATTTGCGTGCCGAGCGGCGGCGGGTCGCGACGCTCGGCGTCACTCAAGCCGGTGCCGATGCGAAAGCGCCGCCCGTCGTCCATCTCGACTTCGAGCGCGCCGAGCAGGCCCGCCAATCGGCCCTTGCCGGGCAGATGCCCGACCACTCGCGCTTCGGCGTCCTGCCACGTCTTGAGTTTGAGCAGCGCGTCACTGCGACCCGCGTGCCAGTGCGAATCGGCACGATGCAGCATCAAGCCCTCCCCGCCGCCGGCGATCACCGCCTCGAGCCGACCGACAAGCGCCGCATTGCCGCCGAGCCGGAACTGCTCAACCGCTACCAGCCACGGCAAAGCGGCCTGCGCCACAAGCGCCCGCATCGCAACCACGCGCTCAGAAAAATCCCCCACCGCGCCGGGCAGCTCGAAGATCATGTAGCGCACCTGCCGCCATTCTTCTTCGATCGGCTGATGCTTGCGCACAATTCCGGACAGCTCGTCGAAACGCTTGCGCCCCAGCCAAAGCTCGCCATCGAGGGCCTGTGACGGAAGCGCCCCGACAAACCACGCCGGGGCATTGACCACACGTCCGCTGCGAAAGCGCAGCACCTCGCCGTCCCACAATGCGCGCACGCCATCGAGCTTTTCGCTGATCCAGTAGGGTGCCGGGTCGATGTCGGCCGCGGCCTCGCGGGCCAGCACGGCGGGCGGCGCGGCTGACGCATGCGGCATCGAAACCATGTACGCAAGTACAAGCCAGAGCCCGATCGCACAGCGTCGTGCATGGCGCCTGCATGGCAAGCGAAATAATGTCATTTGCATCGGCGCAGTATAGTCGTCGCCATCATCAGCCGCTGGCGTATGCTATGGCTCCCGCGCCAACTAACGCACAGCCATGATCGACCCGCTCACCAGCCTCACCCACGCCATCCAGCTTGCCGTTGCGCCGGTGTTCATGCTCACGGCGATCTCGACCTTCATCAACGCGATGAATGGCCGCCTGAGCCGAACAATCGATCGCCGCCGCGTCCTGCAAAAACGCCTGCAGGAATTCTGCGATGGGCGCCAGAGCATCGCAATCGACAACGAATTGGCCCAACTGGCCACCCGCGGCACGCTCGTGTATCAGGCGATCTTCTGCCAGGTGCTGGCCGCGCTGCTGGTGTGCCTGGTCGTCATCTGCGCCTTCACCGGCACCATGGTGGCCGTGAACCTCGTGAATGCGGTCGCCATGCTGTTCGTCCTCGCCATGCTCGCCATGATCACCGGGCTGGGTCTGTTTCTGCGCGAGATCTACGTCGCGGTGAAGCACCCGACGCATTGGGAGCCGTGAGGGAGGTCAGGCCACTGGCCGCCACGCGACGTCGATTCGCAGCCGACCCAAGCTTCTGACACCCTGCATCGTAGCAACGCATGCTTTATCGGCGACCGACCGCCGCAAATCCAGCGAGTGCAAGACCCAGCAACATGAGCGAAGTCGGTTCGGGAACACTTAAGAGCTCAAATTCAACCGATTCGGACCCCAGCAGGCGGATCGTATACAGACCCTCGGGCAGCGGATTGGTTACAACCGAAATGCTGGCGAGCGTCGCTGGCGTCAAGTTCCCGACATCGGTGCCGCCGTTGCCCGTGGGGTCATATGTTGCCGTCCCAGGATCGGACCAATCGCGCGAGATCATATGATTAAGGCTCACCGGATCCAGAAGTTCAATGCCGCCAATCGATCCTGTCACGCCGCCGGCGCCCTCGTTGACGCCGTTAGGCGCCCAATCGAAAACGACGTTGCCAGTGTCATCCGTAATCAGAACACTAACCGCGAGCCGCGCACGAGCGACCATGGGCACAGCCGAACCCGCCGGCATGCTGACCTGCATGTACGGGTCGACGTCAAATTCGACCAACAATTGACCGCCACCCGTGCCGGGAAAGAACTCGAAGGAAGTATCGGAGCCGTTCTGCGCCAACGAAGACGCCGTCGTGCTGCCATCGAGACTGGCCTCGGCAATATTCCACACCTGGATAAACGGCGCGCCTTGCGATTGCTGGCTGACAATCTCCGCATCGCCGCGCGCATAGTTGCCCCCCGGCCCGACAAGCGTCATGTCGTTGTCCGCTCTAGCGACGCCGATTTCGGCTTCGGGCGCGTTCATTACGTCCACACCGCCCGTGCTCACAGATGGAAAACCGCCTAAGCTCGCGCTCGCGCTCGAGTTGATTAGCGATGGGAAAATCGGGCGGACTGGACCGGAGAAGCCGATTTTCCCTTGGGTGAGATTGTTGTAAGACACCGCATAGGGCATCGCATAGGCGCCGCTGGCTACCCCAAAGCCGATGACGCCCATCGCTGCCAACGCCGCCACCCTCGACCTCATGTGGTTGTTCATCCTGTTCTCCTATGACTTGTAATCACGTGAAACCGGTGATGAAATTTGCCAGCGCTGGCGACCGCTAGTTTGAAGCGACGGCTAGGTCGCACCTCGACACCACAGAGCCATGCACAAATCAAGCCAGATCGGGTACATTCTTGAATCAAATGTGTATTTTTCCCGCATAAGTGGAACATCGCGGATGGCGATGGGCAATGTGTAATTGTTGTCGACTCCCCCGTGTAGGTGGGCAGTTGGTCCATGGGCGGTGTGCCGACACGCATCGACATATTGCGGGACATGTACGCTGCAACGGTGGGCATCACGTCGCAACGTGCTAAACGCGTTTCGCGCAAGGTGTACATCTCAGCCCGTGCAGGGTGGGCGTGCAGCATGGCGCACACGAAAATCGATCGCTATCGGCGCAATGCGCATCCTATGAGCGCGAAGGAAGCGTTGATAAGTTCGTCACCCGGCGAAGGCTGGGACCCAGGCGCTTGACTTGTATCGGTTCCGATGAATACAGGAAGAGCCTTCGCGAATTTGTTCAGCACTTCCCTGAACGCCGGCAATGCGCGGCGCACCACGCCAAAACCGAACGCGTTCAGTGCGCCTCGTCCCAATTGGACCCGTCCCCCACTTCGGCGACCAACGGTACGGCGAGTTCGGCGACATGGGCCATGCGCGCAGGCAATTCTTTGCGTACGACGTCGAGTTCGCCGTCGGGCACTTCGAGCACCAATTCATCATGCACTTGCAGGATCAGCTTCGAGGCGAGTTTTTCTTCGCGCAACCACGCCGAGACGGCAATCATCGCTTTCTTGATGAGATCGGCGGCGGTGCCCTGCATGGGGGCGTTGATGGCGGCGCGCTCGGCGGCCTGGCGGCGGCCGGCCTGGCGGGCGTGGATGTCGGGGAGGTGGAGGC
>CBDULG010000122.1:0-8266 GCA_965367985.1 uncultured Rhodocyclaceae bacterium | reverse complement strand
ATATTGCTTTTTCGTTGTTCTTTGGCGGCCGATTCGATGTCGAGGTCGTTCAATCTTTGACCATCAACAATCGCGACGCGGAGTTCCTCGGCCTGCGTCGCATTGAAAAGCATGCGCTTCATCTATTTATTCTCCCGCGTGCATCACACGGGCAGGAAGAGCGGCACGCACCTTCGTACGAGACGGGGCGAGTTATCTACTGTGGAGAATGGCTCTCATCCGATATTTTCTGGCTTACGAGGGTCGGCTGGTCGATTATTCATGTATTCCCGCCATGAATGGCCGGAACGTCTGATCCTGCGCGTGAGGACGCGATATTGGCAAAAACAAAACATCTTTCGCTTGGGTTACCATCGCAGCCTTTTGGCTGCGGGCGGAAACGGCTGACCGGACGGGAACCTCGTAAAGCGGGCTCTGTACGTTACCGCGCATCCTGGCATTTCCGCACAGGGATTGCATGACGCCGCACCGAAACCGATCAGTGCACGAGTATATGGCAGGATGATGGCGCAAAGCAAAAACCTTGAAGTACGTCACACGCGAATCGATTCGGCGAGCGAGGGCCAGCGCATCGACAACTTCCTCATGCGCGAACTCAAGGGCGTGCCAAAGAGCCACATCTATCGTCTGCTGCGCAGCGGTCAGGTGCGTGTCGATGGGAGGCGCATTACGCAGACCTACCGCCTGGCGGAAAACGACCTGGTGCGCATTCCGCCAGTACGCACAAGCCAGTCAGCAGAGGGGCGCGTAATTCCGGCCGGTGAGCCGCTGCCGGTGGTGTACGAAGACGACGCGCTGCTGATTATCGACAAAGCGTCGGGTATCGCGGTGCACGGCGGTAGTGGCGTGAGTTTCGGCGTCATCGAGCAGTTGCGCCGCCAGCGCCCGGAAGCGCGCTTGCTGGAACTTGCACATCGGCTCGATCGGGAGACCTCGGGCTTGCTGATCGTTGCCAAGAAGCGATCTGCGCTATCGGCGCTGCATGAAATGATGCGTGCTGGCGAGGTCGAAAAACATTACTCGACGCTCGTCTCTGGCCGATGGATGAACCCGCGCGAGCACATCCGTGCGCCATTGTTCAAATATTCGACGGCGGACGGCGAACGACGCGTGCGGGTGCAGGACGACGGCAAATCGGCGCACACTGTCGTCACCCTGCGGCGGCGCTGGACGTCGATGAGCGAACTTTCGGTGGAACTCAAAACCGGGCGAACGCATCAGATACGGGTGCACCTGACCCACGGCGGCTTTCCGCTCATCGGTGACGAGAAATACGGGGACTTCGCGCTTAATCGTCGCCTGGGGAAGACGATGGGCTTGCAGCGCATGTTCCTTCACGCGGAAAAATTGCGCTTCAGGCACCCGTTGCGCGAGGAGACGATCGAAGTGGTGGCACCGTTGCCAGCGGCACTAAAGCGCTTCCTCATGCAAATTGACGCGACGCAGGAGAGGGATTTTGGCGAAGCGGTATGACTTGGTCGTGTTCGACTGGGACGGCACCTTGCTCGACTCGGCGGCTGCGATAGTGCACGCGATCCAGTCGGCCAGCCGCGATCTGGGGCTCACCGTGCCTGATGAAGGACGCGCGCGTCACGTCATCGGTCTTGGGCTGCAAGAAGCGTTGAGCCATGCCGTGCCGGAGCTGACCAAAGAAGGGTATCCGGCGATGGTCGAGCGGTATCGCCATCACTTTCTGGCGCGTGATCACGAATTGACCTTGTTCCCCGGCGCGGTGCAGTTGATCGAGCGGCTTGCGACCGGCGGGTGGTCGTTGGCAGTCGCGACCGGCAAGAGCCGGGTCGGTTTGAATCGCGCCTTTGAGCACACCGGGCTGGGGCACCATTTTCACGCTTCACGATGCGCGGACGAGTCCTTTTCGAAACCCCATCCAGCAATGCTCGAGGCGCTGATGACCGAGCTGATGACGGACCCGGCGCGTACATTGATGATCGGCGACACGACGCACGACCTGCAAATGGCGTGCAATGCCGGCGTCGATGCCGTGGGCGTGACTTTTGGAGCGCACCCGCGCGCAGAGCTCGAATCGTTGCCGCATCGCGCCTGCCTTGATACCGTTGCGGAGCTCGATGCGTGGCTTTTCGCAAACGCCTGATCTGCGCCTCGAGCGCGCTTGAAGAATGTGGCGCTGGCGTGCGTTTCATGGTGTCTCGAGGCGACGAGACCTTGCCCGCTTTCGTGGTGCGCTTCGACGGCTCGCCGCGCGCCTATGTCAATCAGTGTGCCCACGTGGGCGTCGAACTCGACTGGATGGAAGGCGAGTTCTTCGACAGCGATCGACGTCATCTGATCTGCGCGACGCACGGTGCGACCTACGCGCCCGAGAATGGCCACTGTGTCGCGGGACCGTGCAAGGGCGCGCGCTTGACGCCGCTGAAGGTTGTCGAGGACGACGGGCAGGTATGGCTGCTGGAGGATGCCGCGCGCGGGCCAAGCGGCGCGTGACGACGGCGTGGCTTGTGCGTCCGCCCGGCGCGCGCGGTGTCAGCGGATGCCCACCCGCTGGATGAGGGCCTGCAGTTCGCCGACGATGCCGCGTCTGAATAGCAGCACGCAAATCACGAAGATGCTCCCCATGATGACGGTCACCCACGAGCCGACAACGTCTGCGAGTTGCGTCTGCAGCGAAACAATCGTCGCGGCGCCGACCAACGGGCCGAGAATCGTGCCGAGTCCGCCCAGGAGCGTCATCAACACGACTTCGCCCGACATGTGCCAATGCACGTCAGTAAGCGAGGCGAGCTGGAATACAAGCGTTTTCGTCGCGCCCGCCGTGCCCGACAGCGCGGCGGAAATGACGAAGGCCATCAGTTTGAACTTGGCAACGTCATAACCGAGCGAGATGGCGCGCGGCTCGTTCTCGCGGATGGCCTTGAGAACGTGGCCGAAGGGTGAATGCACTGCGCGGTAGATGATAAAGAAGCCGATGCAGAAGATGGCGAAAACGAAGTAATACATGGCGATATTGTTCGACAAGTCGATGACGCCAAACAAATAGCCGCGTGGCACGCCCTGCAAGCCGTCTTCGCCCCCTGTCGCCTTGATCTGCAGCGCCATGAAATACACCATTTGGGCGAGGGCGAGCGTGATCATGGCGAAATAAATGCCCGTGCGGCGAATTGCCAGTACGCCGAACACCCAACCGAGTGCGCCCGCCGCAAGCGTTCCGCCAAGTACGCCGAGCTCCGGCGTCACGCTCACGTCGCGCACCAGCAGGCCGCATATATAGCCCGCGCTGCCGAGGAAGGCGGCGTGCCCAAAGGACAGCAAGCCGGCGAACCCGAGCAGCAGATTGAACGCGCAGGCGAACAGGCCAAAGCACAGGATCTTCATCAGAAAGGTGGGGTAGATGGCAAACGGTGCCAGCAGCCCCAAGACAAACAGCGCTGTGAAGAGAATTGGTGTGGCGCGTGCAATCAACGACGTATTGTTTCGCATTGGATGTGTCCTGTTATAGCGAACTACGCCGCTTTTCCGAACAAGCCCGCCGGCCGGACGAGCAGCACAATCACCATGATGACAAATACGACGACCGCCGAACCCTCGGGGTAGAACACGCGGGTGAGTCCTTCGATGAGACCGAGACCCAGGCCGGTAATGATCGAGCCCATGATGGAGCCCATGCCGCCGATCACCACGACCGCGAAGACGACGATGATCAGATTGGATCCCATCTGCGGATTGACCTGATACATCGGCGCGGCCAGCACGCCGGCAAAGGCGGCCAGGGCGACGCCATAGCCGTAGGTAAAGGTGATCAGCAAGGGCACGTTGATGCCGAGTGCCTGCACCATTTGGGAGTTCTCGGTGCCGGCGCGCAGGTAAGCGCCAAGCCGGGTCTTCTCGATCATGAACCAGGTGCCGATACACACCACAAGTGCCGCAATGATGACCCAGCCGCGATAGATCGGCAGATACATGAAGCCGAGATTGACGCCACCGGAGAGCAGTTCCGGCACGCTGTAGCTTTCGCCGGAAACACCGTACTGATCGCGAAATACCCCTTCGATGATCAACGCGAGTCCGAAGGTGAGCAGCAGGCCGTAGAGGTGATCGAGCTTGTACAGCTTGTTGAGCATGGTGCGCTCGAGCAGGATGCCGAATGCCCCGACGAGGATCGGCGCGAGCAGCAACGCGGCCCAGTAGTTGATGCCGAACTTGGTCAGCGCAATCCACGCGACGAATGCGCCCATCATGTACTGCGCGCCATGCGCAAAATTGATGATGTTGAGCAGGCCGAAGATGATCGCCAGGCCAAGGCTGAGAATCGCGTAGAACGATCCGTTGATCAGCCCGATCAACAACTGACTGCCGAGTAGTGCGCTCGGTACGCCGAAGATTTCCATGCTCGCAACTCCGGCGCCCGGAGCGATCGCCCCGGGCGTGTATGAATCAACTCAGAATCTAACGATCACTTCTGGACCAGCGGGCAGCGCGATTCCGACAGGGGCTGGAACGCCTGGTCGCCCGGAATGACCTGGCGAATGTGGTAGTAATCCCAATCTTCCTTGGATTCGTCCGCCGTCTTCACCTGCGCCAGATACATATCGTGCACCATCCGGCCGTCATCCCTGATTTTCCCGTTAGTGGCAAAGAAGTCGTTGATCGGCATCTCTTTCATCTTGGTCATGACCGCCGACGCTTCGTCGCTGCCGGCCGCGTTGACAGCGCGCAGGTAGTGCAGGACGGAGGAATACTGCCCCGCCTGAACCATTGTTGGCATGCGCTTTTGCTTTTCGAAAAATCGTTTCGACCAAGCGCGCGTTTCGTCGTTACGATCCCAGTAGAAGCCGGTGGTCAGGTACATGCCGCCCGCACTCTTTAGGCTGAGCGAGTGGACGTCGGTAATGAACATCAACAGCGCGGCGAGTTTTTGCTGTTGGGTGATGCCGAATTCGGCGGCCTGCTTAATCGCGTTCGTCGTGTCGGCGCCGGCGTTGGCGAGACCGATGATCTCAGCGCCCGATGCCTGGGCCTGCAGCAGGAACGAGGAAAAGTCGGATGCCGGGAAGGGGTGACGGACCGAACCCAGGACCTTGCCGCCATTGCCCTCGATCACCGCGGTTGCCTCTTTTTCGAGGGACTGGCCGAAAGCGTAGTCGGCGGTCAGGAAGTACCAGGACTTGCCGCCTTGTTCGGTCACCGATTTCGCTGTGCCGTGGGCGAGCGCATAGGTGTCGTAGGTGTAATGCACGCTGACGTCATTGCATTGCTCATTGGTGATCGGGGTCGAAGCCGGGCCATTCATGATGATGACCTTGTTCATCTCCTTGCCGATCTTCATCACGGCAAGCGCAGTTGTCGTCGATACCAGTTCGGTCGCCGTGTCCACGCCCTCACGTTCAAACCACTCGCGCGCCTTGTTGGAGGCGATGTCTGCCTTGTTCTGGTGGTCGGCCGAGACCATTTCGATCTTGAATGACGGCTTGGCTTCAGCAATGAAATCGTCGATTGCCATCTGCGTCGCCAGCACGGCGCCCGAGCCGGCCAGGTCGGAGTAGGTGCCCGACAGATCGGTCAGCACGCCGATCTTGACGGTGCCGTCCGAGACTTCGGCGTGTGCCGTCGCCGAAAGCGCGGTAAATGCCGCGGCGCATGCGAGGGTGCTCAGCTTCTTGAGGTGCATCGTTTGTCTCCGTGTAAAGGTGGTCACTGCCGCGAGGTCAGACCCCGAGCGTTTGGTGCAGCCAATCCATCTTCTCGTCCAGTTCGGACGCGCCAATGGTGGCAATGATTTCGCCGTGCTCGAGCACGTAGTGGCGTTCGGCGAGCGGTGCAGCAAAGCGAAAGTTCTGTTCGACCAGAATGATCGTAAAGCCGCGCGTCTTCAGCTCGGTGATTACTTCGCCCAGCTTCTTCACGATGACCGGTGCGAGGCCTTCGGTAATTTCATCGAGCAAAAGCATTTTTGCGCCGGTGCGCAGCACGCGGGCCATGGCAAGCATTTGCTGTTCGCCGCCCGACAGCTTGCTTCCGGGGCTGTTCCGGCGCTCGAGCAGGTTGGGAAACATCTCGTAAAGTTCTTCGACCGGAATCCCGCCGCTGGCGACTTCGGGTGGCAGCATCAGGTTTTCTTCGGCGCTGAGCGACGCGAAAATGGCGCGCTCTTCCGGCACATAACCGACGCCGTGACTTGCCATACGGTGGGTGGCTTCCGCAATGACCTCATTGCCATTGACGACGATCGAACCGGTGCGGCGGCCGACCAATCCCAGAATCGATTTCAGCGTGGTCGTGCGGCCGGCGCCATTGCGCCCGAGCAGGGTCACGCATTCGCCGCGCCCGACACTGAGGTCGATGCCATGAAGGATATGGGACTCGCCGTAGTACGCATGGAGGTTCTCGATGCGCAGCATTTCGCGACGGGGGTGTTGGTCAGTGGTCATGGTCAGGCGCTTTCAGTGATGAGCGTCGTTCATGTCGTCGGAGCCGACGTACGCTTCGAGTACTTTCGGGTCTTTCGACACCTCTTCATAGCTGCCTTCGGCGAGGATATTGCCGTGCGTGAGCACGGTGATGCGGTCGCACAGGTTGGCAACCACCGAGAGGTTGTGCTCGACCATCAGGATGGTTCGCTTCTCGGACACCTTGCGGATCAGTTCGACCACGCGGGCGATGTCTTCCTGCCCCATGCCCTGTGTCGGCTCGTCGAGCAGCATCATGGTGGGCTCCAGCGCAAGCGTGGTCGCAATCTCGAGTGCGCGCTTGCGGCCGTAGGGCATTTCGCCAGTGAGGGTGTCGGCAAAATTCCCCAGATCGACCGATTCGAGTAGTGCCATCGCGCGATCGTTGAGCACGTCGAGGGATTTTTCCGAGCGCCAGAAGTGAAATTCGGTGCCGAGCTTGCGCTGCAGGCCGATCCGCACGTTTTCAAGCACTGTCAGGTTGGGAAAGGTTGCCGAAATCTGGAACGATCGCACCAGTCCGCGACGCGCGGTAACCGCCGGTGCCTCATGCGTGATATCGATGCCCTTGAACCGGATCGTGCCGGCGGTCGGTGGCAGGAACTTGGTGAGCAAGTTGAAAACGGTCGTTTTTCCGGCGCCGTTCGGGCCGATCAAGGCGTGAATGCTATGTTCCCGAACCTTCAAATCGAATTCGGAAACGGCAACAAAGCCCTTGAACTCCTTCGTCAGGCCAGCTGTTTCGAGAATGTATTCGCTCATTGTCAATTTTTTGTGGTTTTCCGCCGGTTAGCGCGGCGCGCCGAGAACGGTCGGCGCCAATTGTACGTCATCGTTTCAAGGTCTCGCATCGATCGCCAAAGACGAACGCTATCATCCTGTAAATGGAAATTGGTCGCGTCCGAGTGCGCGGCTGGCCGGTCGTCGGGCAAGGCGCGAGGAGAACCGCAGAAGCGGACCCTGCGCCCTCCGTAGCCAAATGAGGCAACGCAGTCTGGCGGCCCGCCGGTCGTGGAATCGCGCGTGTAGTGCACTCGCGGACGGGGGTCGACGACGAAATAGTCAATACACACGAAAACCTGCCACGCGCGATAAGCGGTCAACTTCCGCCTTCAGGATCATATACAGGGATTGCCCAAGCAGCGAATCGAGCGTGCGCCGCGAAGAGCGAAGACCGGCGTTGGTGCATAGCGCGGCAACCCAGGCCGCATCGGCGCGGCGCGCTGTCGCGGTTCGTCGACTCCTTGCGCGTGATTGACCTATGGCGCTATCGAATGGCCAGCAGAAGAAAGACCGTGGGCATCCTGTCCAGCAGGGGGCGCGCGTTTTGTTGCCATTGGGCGACAGGACAGGTGTGGATCCATTCGTCACGCGTAGTCAGCGAACGCGCCACACACAGCAGCGTGTCGCCGCGGCATGCATGCAACAACGCATCGAGCATGCGCGTGTTGCGGTAGGGCGTCTCGATAAATATCTGAGTTTGATTTGCGTCGCGCGATGCCGCCTCCAGCGCTTCGATGGCTGATTTGCGTTCGCGCGCGTCGATCGGCAGGTAACCGTGGAAGGCGAAGCGTTGGCCGTCCAGTCCCGACGCCATCAGGGCGAGCAGCAAGGACGAGGGTCCGACCAGCGGCGCAACGCGAATGTCGAGTTGGTGCGCTTCGCGAACCAGCAACGCGCCGGGATCGGCGACCGCTGGCGCGCCGGCCTCCGACATCAGGCCAACGTCATCGCCAGCGAGTGCCGGCGCGAGCAAGGCGGCGGCCTCGTGCGCGGCGCATGTGCGCGGCAGGGTCTGAATGTCGATTTCTCGCAGCGGCGTGGGATGGGCAAGCCGTTTGAGC
>CBDULG010000121.1:0-8333 GCA_965367985.1 uncultured Rhodocyclaceae bacterium | reverse complement strand
AACAGCATGCAGAGGCGCAGCACCGCGGTGCGCAAGTCGAGGTAGAAAAACACGCTGAGCAAAGCCAGCAAACCGACCTGAAGGCTGGCACCGAGGGTCTGGATGTGAAACAGCGGCAGGTAGAGCGCCGAGATGCCCAGCGCCGCGAGCACGGACGGGCCGACGAGAATTGCGGCGAGCAGGGCGAGGGTCTGGATCTTGGCAATCTCGGCAAAGCCCTGGCGGATCGACAAGGCCATCTCGTCGCGCATGCGCTCGATGGTTTCGAGGCTGCCGCCGTCGCGCACCGCGCTGTAGAAGCGCTCGTGATAGCCGGCAAAGTCGGTTTCGATGCGCACCAGAAAGACCGCCATGCCGGGGATGATGAACAAATAGGCCATGAACACCGGCAAGTCGTAAATCACCGATGCACGCAGCGGGCCGATGACCGCGCGCGACGTTTCGGGATAGAACCAGAAGATCAGCTTGTCGATCCACACCGCGAGGTTGTAGAGCACGCCGATCGCGAACAGGCCGGGATAGCGCCGGTCTGCGCGAAGAAAATCAAAACTGACCGCTTGCGGTGTGTTGAAGAAACTGACGATCAGCCACCACATGCCGGTAAACAGCAGAAAATGCCCCAGCACGAAGCCGCCCAGCAGACCGTCGAGTCCCCAGCCGCGGGCGAGCAGGGCGACACCCACGGTGACGCCGTAACCGAGCGCATACATCGCCACGATGGCGTGATAGCGCTTGAGTCCGGACAGAAAAATGGTCAGCACCCAGATACCGCATAGCAGGGTAAAGCCGGCGATCATCAACACGCGGTAGCTGGCGCTTTGCGCGGCGAACGCGGTGAACGCCAGCACCGTGGCCAGCGTGCCGGCGGTTAACAGCACGATACACAGCACACCGTGCAGGTTGGGCACCACCACGTCCGCCTGCTTCTCGAACAGCCGATCCGACACATAGCGGGTGAAGGCCAATTGCACCCCGCCGGTGAGTATCAATGAACTGGCGATCAACCAGGTCACCGACACTTGAAACCGGGTGACCCCGTCGATGCGCGCGTCCATCGTCGAGGCCAGCAGACCGATCGCCAGGATGCCGACGATCGACAGCACCCACGGCCCGGAACCGATTACACCGGCATAGGCATAGGCCTGTACGAGGCCGAGCAGGCTGTCCTTCTGCAGCAGCTTGCGCAGCTCGAAACCGATGCCGGCCATGCGAATCAGCCCGAGCGCGTGCGGGACGGCGACCCGCCTGCGCAACGGTTGGGCGGTGCAAAGCCGTGCCCCGGCGAACCGCGCGTGGTGCTTCGGTCCGTTTGGAACCTAAGCGGCAATTTACGCGCACGCGCTCCCGCAGTTATCGGCGCGTGCCCACTGAAGCGATGGAGCCAAATGCGGGCGTGGGTTCTGGATTCCGGCCTGCGCCGGAATGACGGGCGGGCCGGGTTGCGCCTCGCGGTGGAAGCGCCCCCGTCGTCGTACCGGCGAAGGCCGGTACCCAGAACGGTCTTCGGGGCCTGATGCGCGGTAGATCGCGCCAATGCCGCAAAACGAAGAGCCGTCAGCTTGATTGACGCGTGAATCACTACGCCAGTTCGCCTGGGGTGTGTGTCATCCGACCGCGGCAGTGAGCGCGATCTCGATGCGCCAGCCGGTCTGCGCCAGCGCAGCGATCTGCACGCATGCGCGGCACGGTGCTGTGCCAGAAGGCACCCACGCATCCCACACGGCATTCATGCCGGGCAGGTCCGCCATGTCGGCAATGTAGATATTGGCCATCAGCAGGCGCGATTTGTCGCTGCCCGCCTGCGCCAGCAACTTATCGATGCTGGCCAGCACTTCGCGGGTCTGGGTCTCGATATCCGTGTCGGCGCTCGCCGGCACCTCGACGGTGTATAGCGTGCCGTTGTGTACCACGACGTCGGAATAGCGGGCGGTGGTGCCAAAGCGTTGCAGGCTCATGTGGGGGATGGCTCCATACGTGGGTTGAGGGCGGTGTCGTACACTTGCCGGTAGCGCGCGAACATCAGCGCGTCACTGTAATATTTTTCGACCCGCCGGATGCCGGCATCGCGCGCCGTGCGCCAGGCGGCCGGGTCGCCGAGCAAGGCCAGTGCAGCGTCGGCAAGTGCTCGCGGATCGGCGATGCCGACCACCCGGCCCGCCGCGCCGAGGGCACGATCGGCGGCATCGTTGCCTTCGATCAACTGGCGGCACGAGCCGACGTCGGTGCTTACACAGGGTACACCCGCGGCAAAGGATTCGAGCACCACCAGGGGCAATGCCTCGGAGATCGAGCTGAGCATCACCAGCCCGACCTGGGGCAGCAATGCCTCGACGCGCTGCATGCCCAGCAGCTTGACCTTGCCGGCCAGCCCGAGGCCTTCGATCAGGTGGCGGCATTCCGCGACATAGGCAGGATCTTCGTCCAACGGGCCGGCAATCCAGCCTTCGGCCTGCGGCAGACGGTTGATCATCGCGTGCATGGCGCGGATGAAGTTCTTGATGTCCTTGATCGGTACCACCCGGCCGACCAGGCAGACAATCGGCGGGATCTCCTCGCGGCGCTGGTGGCGCAGCGGGGCGAATCGCGCGATCGACACCCCGTTGGGAATCGCGCAGGTGCGCTCGGCGCGCGCGCCATCGACGATCTGGCGCTGCCTGTTGGCTTCGTACAGCGCGATGATGGGGTTTGCGGCATCGTAGGTGAGGCGGCCCATCCACTCGAAAAATCGGATCCACAGCTGGCGGAAGTACGACAGTTCTGTGGGGTCGCGCTGAAAGGCGTTGCGATTGTCATGGATCCACTTGCTCTGGAACAGGTCGATCTTGCGCTCTTTGGTATAGATGCCGTGCTCGGTGAGGATCAGCGGGCGGCCGGTCGATTGCGCCAGCAATGCGCCGAGAAAGCCCGCGTAACCGGTCGAGATGGTGTGGAAGGCGCGCGCTGGCAGCAGTGCGTCGGCAATGCGCGCCAGTTGCCACAGCGGCTGGTGCATGATGCGCACTGTCCAGAAGTAATCCACAAAGCTCGGATCCGTGCAGCGGGCGCGGTAATGGTCGGTGATCATTTGCCAGGCGGCTTGCGAGTGGCGAAAGTCATCTGCCGGGATCGCGCCACCGGGGCGGATGTGCGCGCAGGCTGCCGCAAAGCTGCCGCTCGCCCGCGACGGGTCGCCGACGAAGGCGGCGTGCAGCGCGCGCATGTCGTTGAAGGCGGCCGTGTCGCCGCGTGTGCCACCTCGGCGTGCGCTCGCATCGCCGCGCGCCGAATCATCATGCAGAAAATGCGTTTCCAGATGGACGACGTTATCGGGCAGGGTGTAGCGCCGGGTCGGATAGTCGGCCCGCCGGCTGCCCAAAAAAACCAGCGCAAAGCGCAGGTGCGGGTGCGCCAGGATGATCTGGTGCATCCACGACGAGACGCCGCCCGATACGAACGGGTAGGTGCCTTCGAGGAGCAGCGCGATGTCGGCCGTTGCTGCGGCGGGCGGTGCGCTCATCGCCCCTGCCAGAAGCTTGCGACCTTGCGTACCCGCGTCATGCCGTGCCATGCCTCGAGCGGCGCCAGCAGGGCGCGCACCGAATTGAAGTCACGCCGCCGGAAGGCGTGTTCGGCCAGCAGCGGCAACACCCGATGACTCGGGATGCCTGCCGAAAAGGCCGCCTCGAAGGCTTTGCGTGCGTCCTCGGTTTCATCCAGCACGTTGAGGAACTGGCCGCGACGCAGGTGCAGGCCGGCGACGTCGGGCTGCAGGGCGAGCGCCTCGCACGCGTGGCCGAGACCGGCCTGGGCAGCGTGACGGCGCAGGTCGCCCTGTGCCAACTCCTGGTAGATCAACTCCCAGTACAGCCCGGCCAGGCGCCGGTGGGCCAGCGCGCGCTCCGCAGCAGTACGCGCCGCAGCAAGCCGCCGTTGCTCGGCGACGATGTCGTCGTTGACGGCCTTTTCCCGGTGTTCGAGCATGCCGTAGGCGAGCAGGCGCAAGTCCTCGCAGTCGTCGCCGAGCAGATCGCGCAGCAGCGGGCAGGCGATTCGCCCGGGCACATGTTGCAGGCCCGCCAGCGCTCTCAGCCGCTGCGCCGCCGGTATGCGCGGATTTCGCAGGATCGCGGTGACGCCGCCGTGCGCGAAGCCGCCCGGACCGCGCTGATGGGGATCGAGTTGGGGCAGATCGAGGGCGCACAGGCCGATCGCTGCACCCGCGGTATGGCGGTAGCGTCCGATCCAAAGGCCGGTGGCGACGCCGCAAAAACCAAGCAGCGGCACGAAGGCCGACAGCGCGAATATCAGCATCGCGCTGGCCCAAGGCGCGCTTGCGGTGAGGGCGGGCATCGCGTTCACCGCGGCCCAGGCGAGCAGCGCGCTGGCCACCGCGTGATAGAGCGCGAAATGCGCCAGCGCGTCACTGTCGCGGCCGGCGTCGATCAGCGTGTGCAGCGCCAGCACTTCACACGACAAGGCTAAGAGGGCGATGAGGCGCATGAACATGACAATCCTCCATGACCGTGGACAGCAGCCTATCGGCGGCGGTGGCGTCGATCGGGTAGGCACGCAGCGCGATGCCGAACTGCGCAGGCGGTGCGTCGAGATGCTTGGCCAGCCAGGCATCGAGACGGTCGAGATAGCCGGCAATCGCGGATGGGCCAGCCAGCGGGATGAGCATCAGCAAGGCCTCGCGATCGCCCTCACGGACGTGCCAATTGACATGCAGGGCGCGCTGCATGCGGTCCCATTGCCGCGGCAGACCCTCGAGCGCGGGGTGGGTGGCATAGCTCATTGCCACCAAGGCGCCGGGCGGACCGCCGTCGCGCGCGATATGCCACATGCGCTGCAGTTCGAGCGCGAAGTCATTCGGGCAGGTCGATTCGGCGTCGTGGATCTGCCGGGTCAGCGACGCGGCCCCGAGGCTGTCGGCGTAATAGCCGACAAGCAGGCTGAGCACGTGCAGCGTGTCGGTGTTGAGCGCAAAGAATGGCATCGACTCGACGATCAGCACGCCATGATCGACGTCACGCATGTCGCGCAACAGGCTGACCACCAGATAGGCGCTGTGATGCTCCGCGGGCAGCCCGTCGCTGGCCACATGACACAGGCCGCCATGCGCACGGGCGGCGGCGATGAGCGGATCATTGGCATCGACCACAAAGGGCGAACCGAGCGTGCTGGTCGGCTGGCGGGCCAGCGTGCCGTCGGCTGCCAGGGCGAACAGCGCCGCGCGTTCGATCTGACAGAATTGGGCGAGCAGCTTGAGCAGCGCGTCGGCGCCGGCGAGCACTGCGTCGGGTGAGGAATCGGCGAGCGCGCGCAGACTGGTGAGGGCGTCGCGCAGCGACATCGGCTGACTGATCAGATCCTGTTCGAGGCGATCGTGCGAGGCGCGCAGCAGGTAGTGCTGGCGGGTGAGATGATCGAGGCGTTCGCCGACGTACTGCGCATGCGATTCGGCTCTGCGCACGCGCGCGCGCCATAGCGAGGCAAACTCGCCACACACCATCACCAGCACCAGTGCGCCGAGAAAATAAAATTTGGGTGTGGCCGCAGTGACCTCTCCGCTGGCGATCAAGCCCAGCCAGCCGCCGAGCAGCGCGATCGTGCCAACCACCCCGGTCATCGGCCCGTAGCGCAGCGCCAGTATCACCGGGCCGATCAGCGGCCAGGGGAAGCTGGACCAGGCGAACAGCGGATCGGGCGGCGTGATCCACCAGCCGAGCGCGAGCAACAGCAGCGGCAGCACGATGGCTTCGACCAGCGCGTGGCGCGGCATGCGCAATGGCGTGACGTGGTCGGTAAAGCGCATTGGCTCAATTCACTACCGGCGTGAGCAGCGACTTGAGCAGTTTCTGCGCCGTGCCGGCCAGCGATTCGCGTCCCCAGCCGGTGCGCGCGCCGACCCCGCTCCACACCGTCGTGCCGTCTTCGACATCGATGATGTGCAGCGCCAGCCCGACCACCGGCTCGCCATCGATGCCCACCTTGTAGCGCCACTCGTCGACGGTGCCGGTCAGCAGGTAGCGCACCTGCGCCTCGCGCGCCCAGGCCAGCATGGCATCCATGTCCGCCCCGGGGGCCGGGTCGAACAGCGTTTCCTCGCCGGGCGCTGGCGGGCGCAGCACATCGGCCACGCCGAGGGTATGCAGCAGGGCACGGCTGACCGCTTGCGCACGCACGCCGGCCATCGGCGTGGTGGTGGTGTTCTCCAGCGGCAGCACGGCCCAGCGCGCCTGGGCATCGGCGTGCGCGTCGCTCACCTGGTCGGTCACGGCGCAGCCGCCCAGCAAGCCGCCGATACACAGCAGGGTCAGCAAATTGCGCGAAATCAAGCGGATCATGTCGGCCTCGTCGAGTCAGAAGAACAGTTGGTATTCGAGAAACAGGGCATCGCTGCGGCCGGCTTCGCCCTCGCCGCCCTTGTCGAACTGCACGCCGAGGGTGAGTTGATCGGCGCCCAGCACGCGGCCGCTCACCCCGAGGGTCACGCCATAGCCCACGCCCCGCCCGCTGACATGGTTCAGGTCGAAGGCCGCGTAGGGCACGAGCGCGCGCTGGAAGCCATGGCGGTGGCGGGCATTGATTGCCAGTTGCAGGCCCTGAAAGAGAAAACTGTCGGGCAGCAACGGTGACAGTCCGTCGTCGAGCAGCGCGTTCAGGCGCGCACGGTCGGTGCCGTTCGAGCCGACATCGGCGCGGAAGCGATAGCCGCCGATGTACACCCCCGCGTCAATCTCGGGTTGCCCGTGGGTGAGGCGATGCACATAGTCGACCTGCCAGCGATCGGCGCGACCGAGGGCAAGCCCGTGCTGGGTCGCGTAGCGGCTGTGGCCCCACTGCGCGCTGAGCCGCTCGCGCCCGCTGAGCGCGTAGCGGGCGCTGGCGAGCAGGTGATTCTTCATTCCGGCCACTTGCAACGCGGTGTTTTCGCTGGCCGGCAAATGGGCGCCCAGTTCCAGCGCCAGCGTCCACCGCCGATCGAGCCGTGCCGTGTGGCTCAACCACCACGGCGTGGTGTCGGCAAAGCCGCGCTGGCGGCCGACGCCGAATTTCGTGGTGCCGCCTTCGTCGTCGGTCCATGAGAACTCGACCTCCGCACGGCGTGCATCGGGGTGGTCGCGCAGCGGGCCGCGCGTTGGGGTATTGCGCTGGATGCGGGTGAGCGTCAAGCTGAGCTTGAGGCGCGGCGCGAGACGCCAGCGCAGTTGCGCCGCATGCGTCCTCTCGTTCAGCGTATCGACATGACGCGCCGACGTTTCGATGCGCAGGCGGTGGGCCTGGCCGAGCAACAATTCGGTCATCTGCAGATGCAGCGCGTCATTGGCCGGCTGCTCGGTGGCGGCCTCGAAGCTTGCGCTGGCGGCAAGTGCCGGACGTCCCAGGGCGCGTGCAATTTCGGCGCGCTGGCTGGCGGGCAGTCCACCTTCGTCGCGCGCCAGCAGCGCGGCCAGCGCGCCGCGATCGTCGGTGACCAGCGCCAGCGAGGCTTCGGCCCACAACGGCCGGCTCAAGGCGTTTGCGTAGCGCGACCAGAAAAATCCGCGCGCACCTTCGGTGTCACCCGAACTCAGGTACCAGCTCATCACCAGGTCGCGCAGCAGCGGGTTGTCGAGCGGATCCGACGCATCGTCCTGGCTGAGCAGCGCGCGCAGCAACTGGTGGCCGATGTCTCCCGGGCGCTGAAGCTGGGCCAGACGGGCCTCGGCGGCGCGCCGTGCCATGCTCAGCGCGTCTTTCGGCACGGCTGGCGAGCGCGTCCGCTTGCGTGACTGCCAAAGCGACTCGCGCACGCGCCACGCGCGGTCGACGTCGCCGGCCTGCTCGAGTACGTCGGCCAGAGTCATCATCCACAGGAAATCGTTGCGGTGCGCCGCCACCCGCGGCAACAGATAGGCGTCCAGCGCGTGCTGCGGGCGCGACACCGCGACCGAGGCCGCAGCGAGGACGTTGTGCAGATCGGCATCGCGCGCCCACGCGGTCTCGTGGCGCGCCAGCAGGGCACGCAAGGCGTCGCCCTGCGCGCTGTCGACAAGCAGCCAGAGCAGCGCTTCGCGCGCCGCGGTGTCGTCCGCGCGATGCTGCAGCGCGGCGATGAAATCGGCCTGCGCGGCGGCATGATCGCCGACGCCCTGATGCCACTGGCCACGCACACGCAGATAGGCGGGGTCGGCCTCGAGCGCGGCGCGCTGGTCGGTATCGAGGTTTTCGATCAGCGCGCCCATCGCGGGGTAGTTGCGCGCGAACAGATGCAGCTCGAGGGCGCGCAGCAGCCAGGCGTTCGTCCCGAACTGTCGCCACGCCCGCTCGGCGAGCCGCGCCGCCTGATCGGGATGCGTCGTGCGCAGCAG
>CBDULG010000120.1:0-8352 GCA_965367985.1 uncultured Rhodocyclaceae bacterium | reverse complement strand
GCTGGGTGAGCGTTTCCTGAGCGACGATCTGGGCGCCAAGCCGATCGAGACGATCAGTCACACCACCGGTAGCTGGACGCTGCGCTTTTTGCTCATCACGCTGGCCGTCACGCCGCTGCGCAAGCTGCTCAAATGGCACTGGCTGGTGCGCTTTCGGCGCATGCTGGGCTTGTTCGCGTTTTTCTATGCTGTCAGCCATTTCGCGACCTACATCGTGCTCGACCAGTTTTTCGACTGGCGGGCGATTGCCGCCGACGTCCTCAAACGCCCCTACATCACGGTGGGTTTTTCCGCATTCGTGCTGCTGATTCCGCTCGCCGTCACCAGCACCAACGGGATGGTGCGCCGCCTCGGGGGTCGCCGCTGGCAGGCGCTTCACCGCTCGGTATATGCCATCGCTATACTCGGCGTGGTGCACTATTGGTGGCTGGTCGAGGCCGATCTGACGCAACCCATCGTCTACTCGCTGATCCTAGCGCTCTTGCTCGGGGTTCGCGCGCACTGGCGCAATCAGGAACGCCAAGCGCAGCTGGCCGGGAAATACGCCAAGGGACCAAAGATCACAGGGCGGATCATTCCAATCAAAGCGGAATAACCGAGGTGACCGGCCGGCCGGCGGCCGAATGTTCATCCGCTCCTAGCCTTTGGATTGTGATGGACGAATCGCTGACTTGGGGCGGAAGGCCTTGACGACCGCTGCATCGGTTTCGATGTACGGCCCGCCAATGAGATCGATGCAATAGGGCACTGCCGCGAATATCCCCCCTGCCACTAAGCTCCCGCCTTCGTCGCGCAGCCCTTCCAGCGTTTCCTGAATCGACTTGGGCTGGCCGGGCAGGTTGATGATCAGGCTGCGGCCGCGTATCACAGCCACCTGGCGCGAGAGGATCGCGGTGGGCACGAAGTTGAGGCTGATCTGGCGCATTTGCTCGCCGAAGCCCGGCATCACCTTGTCGGCCACCGCGAGCGTTGCCTCGGGGGTGACGTCGCGCGGCGCCGGGCCAGTGCCGCCGGTGGTCAGTACGAGGGCGCAAGCGGCCACGTCGCACAACTCGATGAGCGTGCGCTCGATGGTCGCCTGCTCGTCGGGTATCAGGCGCGATTCCATTTCCCACGGCGAGGTCAGCGCGCGTGAAAACCAGTCGCGCAGCGCCGGAACGCCCTTGTCTTCGTAGTCGCCGCTGGAGGCGCGGTCGCTGATCGAGACCAGCCCGATGCGCAGGGTTTCTTCACTCATGCTCGCTCCCTCATTCGTGCGGGTTGGATGCGTCGATGTCGCGCAACACGCGGAACATCTCGCGGAAGGCGCGCGGCGGTTTGTCCAGCTCGCGCTCCTTGATCGCATTTCGGCGCAGCACGCGCAGGCGTTGCAGGTCGGCGCCGGGGTGCGCTTCGGCAATTTCAAACAGTACCGCCTCGTCTTCCAGCAGTCGTTCGCGCTGACGCTCGATGCGATGCTGGCGCGCAATCTCGACCGCGGACACGCCGTTGAGATCGTCCAGCGCGGCCTGAATCGGCGCTGCGTCGACATCGCGCATGAGGCGGCCGATGTACTGCAATTGGCGACGCTTCGCTTCGCGCTTCTTGAACCGCTGATGATCACGCACCGCGCTCATCAAATGGTCGGGCAGCGGCATCTTGGCGAGCTGGTCGCGATTGAGCACGACTAACTGCGCCCCGATATCCTGCAGGGCGTGCATCTCTTTCTTGAGCTGCGTCTTGCTCGGCTCGACAGGCAGTTCGTCGTCGATCGCGTCGTGATCGCTCATGTGCGGGAGGGCCTTGGCGGAACGGGTTAAGATTATAGCTTTCCCGCGCGAGCCCAGATCGTTCATGTCCAGCCAAGGCTTCAGCTACACCCAGGACGCGCTGCGCCAGATCGCCAGCGATATTCTCGAACATGCCCGCAGCAAGGGCGCCACCGCCTGCGAAACCGACGTGTCCGAAGGCTATGGCGCGTCGGTTTCAGTGCGCAAGCAGGCCGTCGATACCATCGAGTACAACCGCGACAAAGGCGTTGGCGTTACCGTTTACGTTGGCCAGAAACGCGGCTATGCGAGCACTTCGGATTTTTCGCGCAGCGCCCTCGAGGCGACCGCCGAGGCGGCGCTGTCGATCGCGCGCTTCACTGCCGCCGACGACTGCGCCGGCCTTGCCGATGCCGATTTGCTCGCCACCGAATTTCCCGACCTCGACCTTTACCATCCGTGGGACATGCCGGTGGAATCGGCGATCGAGTTGGCCAACGAATGCGAGTCGGCCGCCTTCGATTACAGCGATCACATCAGCAATTCGGAAGGCGCGAGCGTATCGATCCAGGAATCGCAATTCGTTTCGGCCAACAGCCTCGGCTTCATGGGCGGCTATCCCAGCTCGCGCCACTCGGTGTCCTGCTCGGTGATCGCCGGTGAAGGCGACGCCATGCAGCGCGAATTCTGGTACGACTCGCAGCGCGACGCGTCCGACCTGATGGACGCGCCGGCGATCGGCCGCAAGGCTGCCGAGCGCGCCGTGGCGCGACTCGGCGCTCGCCGCATCGACACCTGTGATGTCCCCGTGATCTTCGAAGCGCCGCTTGCCGCCGGTCTGATCGGCAATCTCGTCCAGGCCGCCAGTGGCGGCGCCTTGTATCGCAAATCCACCTTCCTGCTCGATAGCCTCGGCACAGCGGTGTTTTCCCCCTGTGTCAACATTTCGGAGCGCGCCTATCTCAAGAAAGGCATGGCCTCCGGCCCCTTCGACGATGATGGTGTGCAGACGCGTGACCGCGAGCTGATCGTCGAGGGTGAGCTGCGCGGCTATTTCCTCGGCGTGTATTCGGCACGCAAGCTCGGCATGCAGACGACGGGCAACGGCGGCGGCGCGCACAACCTCATCGTTGCACCCGGCGAGGACGTTTTCGAGGCCCTCGTGCGGCGCATGGGGCGCGGCCTCGTGGTTACCGAATTGCTAGGGCACGGCGTCAATTACGTCACCGGCGACTATTCTCGCGGCGCCGCCGGCTTCTGGGTCGAAAACGGCGAAATCGCCCATCCCGTTCAGGAAATTACGATCGCCGGCAACCTGCGCGAGATGTTCCGCGGCATCGAAGCGGTAGGTGCGGATGTGCACCAGCGCGGTGGCAAACGCACCGGCTCGATACTTATCGACCGCATGATGGTGGCGGGTCAATAGGATCATTGCCGGAAGCCGACGACAAATCGGCGCGGCAACGCCTCCAATTGGTGGAAAACCCCTATACCTGGTGAACCATGGCGATTCTATGATCGTCGTGTGATCACGCACGCCTGATTTACCCACGAGAAAAAGCGAGGAGAATTATGGAACGCCGTTCCTTTCTTAAGAAAACGAGTGTCGGCCTGGCGGCCGGTGCAGTCGCAGCCCCAGCCATCGCCCAATCGCAACCCGAGATTCAGTGGCGTCTGGCGTCGAGCTTCCCCAAGAGTCTGGACACCATCTACGGCGGCGCTGAAGTCTTTGCCAAACAAGTCTCCGAGGCCACCGACGGAAAGTTCCAGATCCGCGTCTTCGCCGGCGGTGAACTCGTCCCAGCCTTTTCGGTGCTCGATGCGGTCAAGGACGGCACCGTCGAGTGCGGTCACACCGCCAGCTACTACTACTTCGGCAAGGATCCAACCTTCGCTTTCGATGCCACCGTGCCGTTTGGCTTCAACGCCCGCCAATTCGCCGCCTGGTTCCGGCATGGAGGCGGCAAGGAACTGCTGAGTGAATTCTTCAATGGCTACAACGTCGTCAGCATTCCCTGCGGCAACACCGGTGCGCAAATGGGTGGCTGGTTCCGCAAGGAGATCAAGACCGTCGCCGACATCAAGGACCTGAAGATGCGCGTTGGAGGCTTCGCCGGCGAGGTACTCGCCAAGCTCGGCGCGGTGCCGCAGCAGATTCCCGGCGGTGACGTCTATCCTTCGCTTGAAAAAGGCACCATCGATGCTGCCGAATGGATCGGCCCTTACGATGACGAGAAGCTCGGCTTCCAGAAAGTCGCCAAATTCTACTATTACCCAGGTTGGTGGGAAGGCGGTCTGAACCTGTCGCTGTACATCGGCAAGGATAAATTCGAAGCGCTGCCGAAATCCTATCAGGCGATCGTCCAGGCCGCTGCCGCGGAAGCCAACATCAACATGCTTGCTTCCTACGATGCCAAGAATCCGGACGCGATCAAGCGCCTGGTCGGCGGCGGCGCGCAGTTGCGCGCCTTCTCCAAGGAGATCATGGACGCCTGCTACCAAGCCTCCGACGAGGTCTACGCGGAGACCAACGCAAAGAACCCGACGTTCAAGAAGATGCACGAGTCGATGGTCAAGTTCCGTGACGACCAGAACCTCTGGGCGAGTGTCGCCGAAGGCAACTTCGACCGCTACATGCAGACCCGCAAGCGCTGAGCAGGAGGATCGCGCAGGCAATCTGCGCGATCCATTTCCGGGCACGTGAGCAGTGCCCACTGGCGGTCTACCCGCGCCGCGGAAAAGTCACCCGCTCGTTGTAGACAGATCGCATGATGGTGGACCTTCAGTCTCACCATACGACCCAATCGACAGAAGCCCCGCGCACAGCCGACGGGCTTGTCGGAAAACCGCTATTCTCGATGGGCCACGCCGATTTCTATGATCCGCGCGTGGCAACGCACATCTGAATTACCCACGAACATAGCGAGGAGAGTTATGGAACGCCGTTCCTTTCTGACAAAAGCCGGTGTCGGCCTGGCCGCCGGCGCTGTTGCAGCCCCCGCCATCGCGCAATCACTGCCAACAATTCAGTGGCGACTGGCCTCGAGCTTCCCGAAAAGCCTGGACACCATCTACGGTGGCGCTGAAGTTTTCGCCAATCGCGTATCACAGGCCACGGGCGGCAAGTTCCAGATTCGCGTTTTCGCCGGCGGCGAGATCGTGCCCGCCTTCTCTGTGCTCGATGCCGTCAAGGATGGCACCGTCGAATCCGGCCACACGGTGAGCTACTACTTCTTCGGCAAGGATCCGGCCTTCGCCTTCGACTCGGCCGTGCCCTTCGGCCTCAACGCACGACAGTTTGCCGCGTGGTACTGGCATGGCGGCGGAGGTGAGTTGCTGCGCGAATTTTTCGCCGGCTACAACGTCATGCCTTTCCCGATGGGTAACACCGGCACGCAGATGGGCGGCTGGTTCCGCAAGGAAATCAAGACCGTCGCCGACATCAAGGATCTGAAAATCCGCGTGGGCGGTTTCGCCGGCCAGGTGCTCGCCAAGCTCGGCGCGGTGCCGCAGCAGATCCCGGGCGCCGATGTCTATCCGGCGCTCGAAAAAGGCACCATCGACGCCGCCGAGTGGGTCGGACCTTACGATGACGAAAAGCTCGGCTTCCAGAAAGTCGCCAAGTACTACTACTACCCGGGTTGGTGGGAGGGCGGGCCGAACGTGTCGCTCTACGTGAACCTCGAGAAGTTCAACGCGCTGCCCGAGGAGTATCAGGCAATCATCACCGCGGCGGCAGCCGAGGCGAACATCGACATGCTCGCCAAGTACGACGCGAAAAACCCTGACGCGCTCAAGCGCCTGGTCGGTGGCGGTGCGCAGTTGCGCGCCTTCTCCAAAGAGATCATGGATGCGTGCTTCAAGGCGGCGGAAGAGGTGTATGCCGAAACCGGCGCGACTAACGCACCCTTCAAGAAACTATACGAATCGATGGTCAAGTTCCGCGACAACGAGAATCTCTGGTTCAGCGTGGCCGAAGGCAGCTACGATCGCTACATGCAGTCGCTCAGGCGCTGATCAAGCGGATCACGCAGACAAGAAAAATCCCCGCCACGGCGGGGATTTTTTGCTGTCACGCATGCGGCAGCATGTTGCCGCCACCGTCTACTTCGTATTTTCGCGTTCTGCCTGGGTGCCTGCCGCGTCGGACGATGCCACTTCGCTCGATACGTTGGGCGGTGTTTGCGGAACATCTTCGGGCACATCACTCTCAGGCTGGACGGGTCCCTTCGCCTCGGGCGCGGGCGCAGCCTCGTCAGCAGCGGTGGCCTCGGTTTCATCCGGCGGGTTTTGCGCATCCGCCTCCGTCGCACCTGGGGCCTCGCCGCCCGACAGCAGCCGCTCGTCGCTCACGCCACCGACAAGCAGCGAATCAACACGCTCCTTGAACAGCTCGCGCGCCGAATTGTCCGAGAGTTGTTCGTAACCCGTCGATAGGTGCTCGAACAACTCCTTGTACGAGCCAGCCATCGACACGAAGAGCGTTGCCGACTTGTCGAAATGCGATTCGACCGCTTGCTTGTATCCCGCCACCTCGGCGCGCTGGCGCTCCACCTCCGCTTCGAGATCGGCTTCCCGCTTCCCCGACCCGCCGAGCGAGCGGCCGATGAAATACCCACCGAAGCCGGCTATCAATATCAGCACGAGCCCCACGCCCATCCATATCTGTTCCGTTGTCATTCTGCCTCCCTCCTGTGATTGTAGCCGCCGACGGCGCGCGATCGGCCATGGCCAATTGCGCGCAGACACCGTATTCGTGCCGTTCGATCATCTTCCGGTGTCCGCCGAACCGCACACCGCGGCCGACAAGTATAACGGCCTCCGCGCGACAGCCGCGACAGGCAGTGGCGAGGTCCGCGACGAGCGGCCGGCTTCAGGCTTTTGAAAGCGCGCCCCTCCCGCTGTGGCGACCCCGGACGCAAAACGGCCACCCGAAGGTGGCCGTTTTGCGTCCGTGGTCAGGCGGGTGCCCGGCGACTGGGTCGGCACACGCTCACACCGGCATGTTCATGATGTCCTGGTAGGCGGAAACGAGACGGTTGCGCACCTGTGTCATCTGCTGGAAGCTCAGACTGGCCTTTTGCAAGTTAACCATCACATCCTGCAGATTCACATTGGGGTCGCCCGAGGAAAACTCCTTCGCCATCTGCTGCGCGTCTTTTTGCGCCGCGCTGACGTCGGCGAGCGCGTTTTGCAGCGCATCGCCAAAACTGGCGCCTTCCGGCGCCGCGGCGCCGGACGCGGGTCTGGCGCCGGCCGCCTCTGCGGTGGCGCGCAACTGGGTAAGAACTTGATCGATGCCGCGGCTATCCATGGTAGACGTCCGGTCTCAAAGCGCTTGGTGAGAAGACCAAAGCAATCTGCGTGCCATTGTCCGGCGGCTCAATCAACCGGATGTCCCTCTTCACGATATTGCTGCAGCTTGTAGCGCAGGGTGCGCTCCGAAATCCCCAGCTTTTCCACGGCTTTCTTACGTGAGCCGCCCACCGCGCGCAGTGTCGTCAGGATGTGTTCGCGTTCGAGTTCTTTCATGTTCGAAGGATGCGCCTCACCGCCCGTCCCGGCCGAAGCGGCAAAGTTTGCCGGGATGGCGGCAGCACTTGCCGTCGGCATGAGGGGTGCGGCGCTCAAGCAGAGGCGCAGCGTGTCGGCGGTAATACTGCCCCCGGTGGCAAGGATGAGCGCGCGCTGCATGGCATTGTCCAGTTCGCGCGCATTGCCGGGCCAGGTATGGGCCAGCATGACCTGGGTGGCGTCCATTGTGAGATCGGCCGCGCGCCCGAGGCGCGCGCCATGGCGGCGCAGGAAACTGCGCGCCAGCGCGAGTATGTCGGCCGGGCGCTCGCGCAATGCCGGAATGACCAGCGGAAACACATTGAGCCGGTAGTAGAGATCTTCGCGAAAACGACCTGCCGCAACTTCGGCGATCATGTCACGGTTGCTCGTCGCCAGCACGCGTAGATCGAGTTGAATCGGCTTCTTGCCGCCCACGCGCTCGACTTCGCGCTCCTGCAGTACGCGCAGCAGCTTGGCCTGCAGCGCCAGTGGCATCTCGGAGATTTCGTCGAGCAGCAGCGTGCCGCCGTCGGCCTGTTCGAACTTTCCCGCCTGCGCCCCCTGCGCGCCGGTGTATGCGCCCTTTTCATGGCCGAACAGCGTCGCTTCGAGCAGCGTATCGGGTATGGCGGCACAGTTGATTGCCACAAAAGGTTTGGCGGCGCGCGGCGAATGCGTGTGGATGTGGCGTGCGAAGACTTCCTTGCCGGTGCCCGACTCGCCGGTGATCAGAACCGTCGCGTCGGTGCCGGCAACGCGTTCGGCCAGTGCCAGCAACTCGCGCGTGCGGGGGTCTTCCGCGACCGTGTCGTCATCCGAATCGGGCGTCACGGCGTAGCGCCTTACATGGGAGATCAGCGTATCCGGCTCGAACGGCTTGAGCAGAAAATCGCAGGCACCGCCGCGCATCGCCGCGACCGCCTTTTCCACGTCGCCGAACGCGGTCATCAACATCACCGGCAATTGCGGCAGGCGCTTACGGATCTTTTCCAAAAGCGTGAGCCCGTCCATCGGCGCCATCTTGAGATCGCTGAGTACGAGATTGAAT
>CBDULG010000119.1:0-8413 GCA_965367985.1 uncultured Rhodocyclaceae bacterium | reverse complement strand
CCGGACTCAAGGTAATGGTGATTGACGACAGCAACACCATTCGGCGCAGCGCGGAAATCTTTCTCGCGCAGGCCGGATGCCAGGTGGTGCTGGCCGAAGACGGTTTCGACGCGCTTGCCAAGATTGCCGACCACCGCCCCGACGTCATCTTCGTTGACATCATGATGCCTCGGCTCGACGGCTACCAGACGTGCGCGCTGATCAAGAAGAATGCGCGCCTGTCGTCAACGCCGGTGATCATGCTGTCGTCCAAGGACGGGTTGTTCGACCGCGCCCGTGGCCGCATGGTGGGCTCCGACGAGTACCTCACCAAACCTTTCACCAAAGACAGTCTGCTGCGCGCCGTGGACGCCCACGCCAGCAAGACACACGCCAAGTAAAACGAGACCGCCCGCCATGCCGATCAAGAAGATCCTCATTGTCGACGATTCGCCCACCGAACGCTTTGCGCTGAGCGAAGTGCTGACCAAAAATGGCTTCGAGGTGGTGACCGCCGAAAACGGTGAGGAGGGCATCGCCAAGAGCAAGTCGGAACTGCCCGATCTGATCCTCATGGACGTCGTCATGCCGGGTATGAACGGCTATCAGGCAACACGCACCATATCCCGCGAGCATGCGACACGCTCGATCCCGGTGATCATCTGCACCACCAAGGGGCAGGACACCGACAAGATCTGGGGCATGCGCCAGGGCGCGCACGATTATCTGGTCAAACCGCTCGATCATGACGAACTGCTGGCGCGCATCCGCGCCATCGGCTGAGCGCGCTTCATGGCAAAACGCGTCAGTCTGCGCGAATTTCAGGAACGCCTGGTACGTCGCCTCGCAGATGCCCAATCGGCACCGCGGCGCGACCTGCTCGGCCTGCTCGCCGGCGGCGATCAGTGGTTGGTCGATCTCGCAGATGCCGGTGAAATCCTCCCCGTGCCGCCGCTCACACCGGTGCCGCTCACGCGCGCCTGGTTTCGCGGCTTGGCCAACGTGCGCGGCACGCTCTACGGGGTCATTGACCTGGCCGCCTTTCGCGGCCGCGCGCTGACGCCGCACACCGGCGGCGCCCGCCTCGTGCTCATCGGTGCGCGCCACAACGCCAACTGCGCCTTGCTGGTCAGTGGCACGGCCGGCCTGCGCAGCCCGGACGATTTCGATCCGCAAGCGCTGCCGCCGGAGCTGCCGGTGTGGGTCACGCAGCGCCTACACGACCTGCATGGCCGCGACTGGTGGCGCATCGACGTCACCCGTCTCATCGGCCACCCCGAATTTCTCGAAGCCGGCGCCGCCTGAGGCGCGCTGGCCCGACACCGCCAAATCCGACGGAACGATCATCATGGCAAGCACCTCCCCCAACACACCCCGAAAGCCGGCTGCCGCGCCGGCGGCCAGACCGGCCGCTCCCGGACTGGCGATCTTCGGCAAGAAACCGATCACCGACCAGCTCAGAGCGCTCGGCGTCGTACTGGTGCTGTTGCTCATCGGTCTCGGCGTGCTGATCTGGCAGCAAACCGAGCGCGCCGCGACATCAACCGCCTACCTCTTCGCCTCGGGCGAAATGCGCGTGCTCTCCGAACAGATCGCCAAGGACGGCCAGCTTGCCCTGCAAGGCGATCCGGCCGCGTTCGCCCAACTGAGCGCCGGGCGCGATGGTTTCAACGCGCTGCTCGCGGCGGTCACCCAGGGCGGCACGCTTCAGGCTGCGGGGCGGGCAAGCACGGTGCCCGCCAGCCCGGCGATTTTTACCGAGCGGCTCAATGCGCTTGCCGAAACCTGGCGCAAGTCGGACCAGGACACGCAATTGCTGCTCGCCCAGGAAGCTAACCTGACGACCCTCGGCCAATCCGTAGCAACCATCAACACCACCAACGCGCGCCTGCTTGAAGTCACCGAAGAGGTTGCCGCGGACAAACTTCGCAGCGGCGCAACGGCACGTGAAATCGCCACCGCCAACCGCCTCGTGATGCTCACCCAACGGTTGGCGAAGAATGCCAACCTGCTGCTCGTCGCCGATGCCATCGACCCCGACGTCGCTTCCCTGCTGGGCCAGGACACCAATAGCTTCCGCGAGATATTCGAGCAGCTCAAATCGATGACCGCCGACGGCATGGCGCGCGAGAAACTGGCGGAACTGGAGACGGTCGCCAACGAAAGCCTGGCCGCAGTCACCGGCATTCTCGACAACATCCAGAGCCTCGTGCAGGCCAAACAAGCCGGGCGGCGCATCATCGACAACGCCGCCCCGCTGTCCAACGCCACCCGCGAACTGACCGCGGCCTACGCCAATCATTACGGAGGCCTTGGGACGCTGCCGCTGGCGATTGCCGCGGTGGGCGTGCTGGCCGCGCTCATTCTCGCCTTGATGATCAAGATGTTCCGCGACGACCTGCGCGCCCGCCGGCTCGATGCCGACACCCAGCGCCAGAGTGCCGAAGGCGAGCGCAACCACACGCAGCAGGCCATCCTACGGTTGATGAACGAAATGGGCGACCTCGCCGATGGCGACCTGACCGTGCGCGCCACGGTGACCGAGGACATCACCGGCGCGATCGCCGACTCGGTCAACTACACGGTCGAGGAACTGGCCGTATTGGTGCGCCGCATCAACGACGCCGCCGGCCGCGTCACCAGCGCCACCGAAGCGGCGCGGCGCACGTCGGGCGAACTGCTCGACGCCACGCAGCGCCAGTCGGGCGAGCTCGAGGAAGTGGGCCAGACCGTGCAGGCCATGGCGCGCTCGATGACCGAAGCCTCGCAACGCGCCATGCAGTCCGCGCAGGTCGCACGCCGCTCGCTCGATTCAGCCAGCAAGGGCACCGCCGCGGTGGAAAACACCATCAAGGGCATGAACGAGATCCGCGACAAGATTCAGGAAACCTCGAAGCGCATCAAGCGCCTCGGTGAATCGTCTCAGGAAATCGGCGAGATCGTTGAACTGATTTCGGACATTACCGAGCAGACCAACGTGCTGGCCCTCAACGCCGCCATCCAGGCCGCATCGGCGGGCGAAGCCGGCCGCGGCTTTACCGTGGTGGCCGAGGAAGTGCAGCGACTGGCTGAGCGCTCGGCCGAAGCGACCAAGCAGATCTCGGCGATCGTGAAGACCATTCAGACCGACACCCAGGATGCGGTTTCCGCGATGGAGAACGCCACCCGTGACGTGGTCGCCGGCACCGCGCTGTCCGATTCGGCAGGCCAGGCGCTGAGTGAGATCGGCGCCGTGTCCGCCGAAACCGCCGAGCTGATCGAGCAGATATCCGGCGACGCGCAAACCCAGGCCGCCAAGGCCACACGCGTCGCCGAGTCGATGCGCGGCATCCAGGCGATTACCGAACAGACCACGCGCGGCACGCGGCAGACGGCCGTGTCGATCGGCGAACTGGCCGACCTGGCCGTCGAACTGAAAGGCTCGGTGTCCGGCTTCAAGGTGTGATGCCGACCCATGCGCCATGAGGCAGCAGTGATGAATCAAGCCAATGAACACGACCTCGGTCCGCTGAGCTGGGTCAAGGGTGAAATCGACCAGGCGCTCGCCCAGGCGCTGCAAGCGATCGACGCAGCGGCCAGCAGCGAAGGTGAAGAGCGCAGCACCAAGCTGCAGTTTGCGCAGCCGCACATGCACCAGGCGCGCGGCGCGCTGTCGATCATCGGGCTCGACGGGCTCACCCAGTTCACCGACAGCGTCGATAAGCTGCTCGGCGATCTGGCACGCGGCGAAGTCGCCCTCACCGACGACACCGCCGACCTGTGCCGGCGGGCCATTGCCGCCACCGCCAACTATCTCGACGAACTGTCGCACGGCGCGCCCGACCAGCCGCTGCGGCTGGCACCGCTGCATGCGCGCATTGCGCTCGCGCGTGGCGAGGAAGCGGCCAATGATGGCGACCTTTTCTTTCCCGACCTGAGCGTTCGCCTGCCACGCCGCGAAGCGCCCGAACCCCTTGGCACGGCAGAAGAGGCCCGCCTGCTGCGCTCGCTGCGCACCCAGTTCCAGCAAGGCCTTCTCGCCTGGCTGCGCAATCCCGAATCGCTCGACAGCGCAGCGCAGATGCGCGACGCCATCGCCGGACTCGAATCACGCGTCGAGGCGCCTTCCGCCCGCGCTTTCTGGCTCGCCATCACCGCGTTCTTCGAAGTGCTCGCCGAAGGCAATGTACGCTGTACGCCACCGGTGCGGCGCCTGTGCGGCCGCATCGACGCGCAGATCCGTCGCCTGATGGATGGCAGCACACAGTTTCCGGAACGCCTCCATCGCGACGCGCTGCATGTCGTCGCCCGCGCCCCGGCCACCTCGGCGCTGGTGCGCGCACTGCATCAGCTCTACCACCTGCCTGCGCTGCTGCCGCCGCCCAATGCATCGGTCAGCGAAATGCCGCTTGCACCGCTGCTCGCCGATTTGCGCGATCAGCTCGCCCGCGGGAAAGAGGCGTGGAACCAGCTCGCCGAAGGCAGCACCACCGCACTCCCGGCCTTCGAGGAGCGCATGTCAGCGCTCGCCGTGGCCAGCCGCAAATTGAGCCGCCCGGCCTTCGTGCGCCTGATGACGACGCTCTCGGCCTTTGCCCAGTGGTTGCGCAAGGATCCGCAGCGCCTCACCGGGACGATGTCGATGGAAGTCGCCTCGGCGCTGCTGCTCGCCGACCATGCGCTCGAGGGCGGCCGGGTGCCGGACGCCGCCTTCTCGGCCCAGGTCGAAGACAGCATCAGCCGCATCGAGGCCTGTTCGCGCGGCGAAGACATTGCCACCCAGGACATCAGCCCGTCCGCGCGTCAGGCGAACGAGCGCAACGCGGTCAGCCAGCTGTGCCGCGAAATGCAGACCAGCCTGGCCCAGGTAGAACAGACCCTCGACGCTTTCTTCCGCGCACCGGAAAAGCGCGACACGCTGAACAGCGTGCGCGCGCCGATCCAGCAGATCGGCGCGATTCTCGCCTTGCTCGACGAGAATGCCGCGCAGGCCGTGCTGAATGAGTGTGACGCAATGATTGCGCAGCTTGCCGACACCGCAAACGCGGTCGACAGCGCGCTGTTCGAGCCATTGGCCGATCAGCTCTCGGCGCTCGGTTTCTACATCGACAGCCTGCGCCGCGGCCGCCCTGAACCGCAGCATATCGGCGGTGAAGCGGCCCCGGCCGACGCCGACAGCGCGCCGCCCGCCGACGAAATTGCAGCGGGCGAAACTTCCCCCGAAGCGCCCGCGGGCGAAACGGATGCCGCTGCCGAGCCCCACGCCGCCCGCCATGAAAACGATGAAGTCGCCACCGATACGCCGGTGCCGATTCCCGCGCCATCGGCCGAATCGACTCAGCTCATCGAGGCGAGCGAGGAGCAGATCGACGCCGAGTTGCTCGACATCTTCATCGAAGAGGCGCGCGAGGTGCTCGGCAACATCGAGGCGCAACTCGGCGCATCGCGTAACGCGCCCGAGGACGTCGAGGCGCTGACCACCCTGCGCCGCGGTTTTCACACCCTCAAGGGCTCTGGCCGCATGGTGGGCCTCAATGCCCTGGGCGAGGTGGCGTGGAGCCTGGAGCAGACGCTCAACCGCTGGCTTCAACTCGACTGGCCGGCGAGTGCCCCGCTGCATGCGCTGATCGGCGACGCGCACACGCTGTTCGCCGCATGGGTCGAGCAGCTTGGCGGCGGAGGACCGACGACGCGCAACGACACCGCGCCGGTCGTCGCCGAAGCGCAACGACTGCTCGAGGCGGATTCGCCGGACGGAATCGCCGAGACCGCGCCCGACACCGGTACGCCCGTGCAGGACGCGGCGGCACGCGCAACAGAGCGTGAAGCCGAGGCCACTGTTGAAGCCGAAGGCGTGGAGGCGGTTTCCTTCGAACCCGAGATCGCCGACGATACGGCGCCAGGCGGCGAAGTCGAAGCGGTCGAGGACAATGAAACCGAGTTCGATCTCGACCTTGATTTCGAACCCGAAGACGAATTCGATCTCGACCTCGATATCGAAGATGCGCCCGAACCTGCCGAGGCCGCAGACGAAGCCCACGTTGCGGACGCCGGCCACGCCCTGACCGATGCCACTACGGCACTCGGCGACGCGCCCTTTGAACTGCCGGAACTGCCCGACGAGGCGCAGGCCGGTGCCTTCGACGAGGAACCGCTCGAGGCACTCGGACGGCCCGAGGCCGATGACGAATTCGCCGGCGCGTCGTCCGGCGACGCCGCGGCACTGCCGCCGGCGGCCGAGCTTGGCGGCGCCGCCGAGCCGGTCGAGCCGGACATCATGTCGGAAGCGCCGCCTTCGGACGATGAATCACCCGACGCCACGCCGGATGCCGGACCCGAGCGCGGGCCGGCGGCTGAAGAGACACCGGAACGCGCGGCCGACACCGCCACGATCGCCGAACATGCCGAAGCGCAGGCCGCCAGCGAGACGGTCAGCGTGGGCGACGTCGATCTGTCGCGCCCGCTGTATGACCTGTATGTGACTGAAGCACAGCAGCACCTGCGCGTTCTGCGCGAGGAAGCCGCGCAACTGAACAGCAACCCAACCCGCGTGCCCATCGAAGCTGCGGTGCGCGCAGCGCACACGCTGGCCGGCATTTCCGGCACCTCGGGCTTCGATTCGCCGCAAGCACTTGGACGCGCGCTCGAACACGCGCTTGCCCGCCTGCGCGACACCGCTACGCCGGCCGGCGCGGAGCACGCCGCGCTGCTCGGCACGGCCGCTGACACGCTCGACGCAATGCTTGGCGAAATCGCCAACGGCAGCCTGCCCTTGCCCACGCCAATGCTCGAAGCACAGCTCGCCAGCGTGCTGCGCGCGCCCGCTGCCGAGTCTGCCGCGGAGGTCGCCAGCGCAGCCGAACCGGCGCCCGTCACCGCGCCATTGCCGGTTGCCAGCGTTGCCGAAGCCAGCGACGATGTCGCACTCGACGTCCATGATGACGTCGATACTCAGCTCCTGCCGATCTTCCTCGAAGAAGCGCATGAGGTGCTCGACGGGCTCGGCGCGACACTGCGCCAGTGGCGCGGCGACACCGCGAGCACCGAGGCGCCGGCCAATATGGCGCGGCTGCTGCACACCCTCAAGGGCAGCGCACGCATGACCGGCGCAATGACGCTCGGCGAACATGTGCACGCCCTGGAAAGCCAGCTCGAGGCCACCGACGGCGTCACCGCCGCATTGCTCGACACGCTCGAACAGGGCGTCGATATTGCCAGTCAGTACATCGACCGCCTGGCACGCGGCGAGGCGCTGCCCGACATGCTGGCCGACAGCGTCGATACACCTGCCGACGCGGGCACGGCCGTCGCGATTGACGCGGAAGAACGCGCTGATACCGGCGCCGCCACGCTGCGCGTGCGCGCCGATCTCATCGACCGCTTCGTCAACCAGGCCGGCGAGATTGGCATCGCGCGCACCCGCATCGAAGGCGAACTGCGTGCCCAGCGCCGCGCCTTGCTCGATCTGACGGAAAACGTCATCCGCCTGCGCAATCAGTTGCGCGAGGTGGAAATCCAGGCCGACATGCAGATGCAGACACGCATCGCGCAGACCGAGTCCGAACACGGCAGTTTCGATCCGCTCGAAATGGATCGCTACACGCGTCTGCAGGAACTGACGCGGATCATGGCCGAGAGCGTGAATGACGTGACCACCGTTCAGCATGCGCTACTGCGCAATCTCGACGGCGCCGACGCCGCCGTGCTGGCGCAGGGCCGGCTCAACCGCGACTTGCAGCAAACCCTGATGTCGGTGCGCATGCGCCCCTTCGACAGCCTGGCCGACCGCTTGTACCGCGTGGTGCGGCAAAGCGCCAAGGATCTGGGCAAACGCGCCAACCTCGAATTGCACGGCGGACGCATCGAACTCGACCGGTCGGTGCTCGAACGCATCACCAGCCCGCTCGAACATCTGCTGCGCAACGCCGTTGCGCACGGCATCGAATCGCCCGAGGCACGCCGCGCCGCGGACAAGGACGAAATTGGCGAAATCACCCTTTCGGTGCGCCACGAAGGCAATGAAGTGGTGGTCGAAATGCGCGACGACGGTGCCGGGCTGAACTACGCCGGCATCGAAAAACGGGCGCGCGAATCGGGCCTGCTCGGCGCGCACGAAACGGCAGACCCGCGCCGGCTCACAAACATGATCTTCATGCCAGGTTTTTCGACCGCGGGCAATGTCTCGCAGGTCTCCGGCCGCGGCGTCGGCATGGACGTGGTGAAGTCGGAGACGGCCTCGGTCGGCGGGCGGATCGACGTATCGAGCACGCCCAACGAAGGCACGCTGTTCCGCCTTTACCTGCCGCTCACCCTCGCTGTGACACAGGCATTGCTGGTGCGCGCCGCCGGGCGCGTCTATGCAATTCCGTCCAATACGGTGGCGCAGGTGCTGGAACTGCGTCCCGACGCGCTGGCCAGCCTGCAGGCCGCGGGCGGCACGCACTGGCTGGACAAG
>CBDULG010000118.1:0-8482 GCA_965367985.1 uncultured Rhodocyclaceae bacterium | reverse complement strand
AGCGGGATGCCTTTCTTGTAACCGGTCCAGCGGCCGAGGTGCTGGTCGGGGAAGAAAAGTACTTTTTCTCGCCGTTCGAACGACCAGTCGAGAATTTTCGGCGCGTTGGTGGAGGTGCACACGATGCCGCCATGCTCGCCGCAGAAGGCCTTGAGGTCAGCGGCGGAATTGATGTACGTGACTGGCGTGATGATTTCGTCCGGGGTTTCGAGGACTTCCGTCAGTTCGCGCCAGCAGCGCTCCACCTTCGCGAGGTTGGCCATGTCGGCCATTGAACAGCCGGCGGCCAGATCGGGCAGGATGGCGATCTGCTCGTCGCTTGACAGAATGTCGGCCACTTCGGCCATGAAATGCACGCCACAGAAGACGATGTACTGCGCGTCGGTTTGCGCCGCCAGCTTGGCCAGCTTGAGCGAATCGCCGGTCAGATCGGCAAACTGGTAGACGTCGGCGCGCTGGTAGTGGTGACACAGCAGCACCGCCTTGTCGCCAAGTTTGGCGCGCGCCGCGCGAATGCGCTCTTCGGCCTGCGCATCCTGCAGGGCGTTGAAGCGGTCGAAACTGATCGTGGCAACTTCCATTGAAGGTCCTTGTTTCAGACTAGGCGTGGTTCAGACCGCGGTTGCCGCATTCGAGTTGCATGCCGCGTCGCTTTGCAAAGGTGAATTTTCGCGTCAGCCCTGTTGCCAGGGTAATCCCGCCTTGCGCCAGCCACCGACGCGGTTGCGCTGGCCGTTTGCGTCCTTGTCGCCCTCGAAGCCTTCGAGCACGTTGTAACATTCGGTATAGCCCGCCTCGGTGGCGACGCGGGCGGCATTGCTCGAACGCTGCCCGCTGCGGCAGATGAACATCACCAGCGACTCCGGATCGACCTGCTTCTTGAGTTGAGCAAGGAAGTGCGGATTGGGCTGATTGCCCGGGTAGCTCATCCATTCGATCTCGACGGCGCCGGGAATGCGTCCGACCCAGTCCCATTCGGCGCGCGTGCGCACGTCGACCAGTTGCGCGCCGGGGGCCATTTGCCACACTTCGGCGGCCTCGGCGGGGGTCAGCGCCCCTTCATAGGGAACCTGAAGGTCTTCACCGCGCTGGCGCGCCAACGCGAGGATGTCGGTTAATTTTCCCATGGTGGCGGTCCAGCTAGAATGGCGTGTTTTCAAGTATAACCATTCGTCCATGACTGACGAAAAAAACCCGCCCACGGCGTCCCCGACGCGCTCCGCAGCCGAACGCTCCGCGCAGGCGCAGCGCGTCACGCTGGTTGCCATGGCGACCAACTTCTCGCTGAGCGTGCTGCAGATCGTGATCGGCCTGTTCGCAAATGCCTTCAGCCTGGTGGCCGATGCGGTGCATACCTTTTCCGATCTGCTCACCGACGGCCTCGTCCTGATCGCCGCGCGCACCGGCGCCGATCCGGCGGATGCGAATCATCCCTACGGCCACGACCGGATCGAGACCGTGGTGTCGATGTTTCTCGGCATGGTGCTGATGGCGGTCGGCACGGGCTTCCTGTGGAGTGCCGGCGTGCGCGTGCAGACGGCCGCCGAATTGCCGGCGCTGCACCCCGCGGCGCTGTGGATGGCCTTGTTCACGCTGATCGCCAAGGAAGGTCTGTTCCGCTACACGCTCGCCGCCGGGCGCCGGCTCGAGTCACGTATGCTCGAAGCCAATGCGTGGCACGCGCGCACCGATGCCGCGTCGTCGCTGGTGGTCGCGGTGGGCATTGGCGGCGGTCTGCTCGGCTATCGCTTCGTCGAGCCGCTGGCAGCTGCGCTGGTCGGCTTCATGATCCTTCGCATGGGCGTGATGCTCGCTTACGCGGCAATTCGCGAACTGATCGACACCGCGGCGTCGGCCGAAATGGTGCGGCGCATTCGCGAGACAATTCGTGGTACGGCAGGTGTCATCGACGTGCACGATCTGCGCACGCGGCGCATGGCGAACCGCGTGCTGTGCGACGTGCATGTTCAGGTCGATCCGCGCATCACGGTGTCGGAAGGGCACTACATCGCTGAGTCGGTGCGGCGCCGGGTGTGCCGTCAGCATGCCGAGGTGGACGATGTGCTGGTGCACGTCGATGCCGAGGACGATATGGACGCCGCGCTGGCGCCCCGCGAGGTTATTCCGCCGCGCGCCGAACTGATCGCCCATGTGCGCACCGTGCTCGGTGACGACTTCCCCGCGCCGACGCGCGTGCTGGTGCACTATCTCGGTGGGCGGGCCGAGCTCGAAGTCTTCTTCCCGGCGAGCGTGCTGCGCGAGGCGCCGCAGGCCGACGCGCTCGGCGCACGCATTCGTGAAGGCATCGCCGCGCGCCCGGCCATCCGTAGCGTAAAGATCCATGGTGTTTTTGCACCATGACAGTGCGCAACCCACCAGAGGTGCACCGCGATGGTGCATTCTATGGTCAGATAAGGTGCCATGACGGCAAATGCGCCCTTGTTTGGCGCACTGCTGCTGAGGTGGCACGAACCCTGCTACAACCGATGCGTTGATCGACGCAGACCGCGTTGATTGAAATTTGTCTTTTTTGCGTTTCCACGAGGAGTGGCCATGAGCCCAGAAGAAGTCATGAAGATGATCGAGGAAAATGAAGTGCGCTTCATTGACCTCCGTTTTACCGATACCCGCGGCAAGGAGCAGCACGTCGGTCTGCCGGTGTCCGCGTTTGAGGAAGAGCACTTCGAACACGGCCACCCGTTCGATGGCTCGTCGATTGCCGGCTGGAAGGGCATTCAGGCCTCGGACATGATCTTGCTGCCCGAAGCGTCGACCGCATACATCGATCCGTTTTACGACGAAACCACACTGGTGCTCAGCTGCGACGTCATCGAGCCGTCCGACGGCAAGGGCTACGACCGCGACCCGCGTTCGATCGCCAAGCGCGCCGAGGCCTATCTGAAGAGTTCCGGCATCGGTGACACGGCCTTTTTCGGCCCCGAGCCCGAGTTCTTCATTTTCGATTCGGTCGAGTGGAACGTCGACATGTCCGGCGTGTACAGCAAGGTCTATTCCGAGGAAGCTGCCTGGTCGACGGCGGAAAAATTCGACGGCGGCAATATCGGCCACCGTCCGCGCGTCAAGGGCGGCTACTTCCCAGTGCCCCCGGTCGACAGCCTCAACGATATCCGTGCGGCAATGTCGCTGGCGCTCGAATCCTGCGGGGTGCCGGTCGAAGTGCATCACCACGAAGTCGCCAATGCCGGCCAGTGTGAAATCGGCACCAAATTCACCACGCTGACCCAGCGCGCCGACTGGACCCAGGTGCTCAAGTACGTCGTCCACAACGTCTCGCACCAGTATGGCAAGACGTCCACCTTCATGCCCAAGCCGATCGTCGGCGACAACGGTTCAGGCATGCACGTGCATCAGTCGATCTGGAAGGACGGACAGAACCTGTTCGCCGGTAACGACTACGCCGGCCTGTCTGAAACCGCGCTGTACTACATCGGCGGCATCATCAAGCACGCACGTGCGTTGAACGCCATCACCAACCCGGCGACCAACTCGTACAAGCGCCTCGTGCCGCATTACGAAGCGCCGACAAAACTGGCCTACTCGGCGCGCAACCGTTCGGCGTCCATCCGCATTCCGCACACCGGCAATCCCAAGGGCCGCCGTATCGAGGCGCGTTTCCCCGATCCCATGGCCAATCCGTACCTGGCCTTTGCCGCGCTGCTGATGGCGGGTCTGGACGGTATCCAGAACAAGATTCACCCGGGCGATCCGGCCGACAAGAACCTGTACGACTTGCCGCCGGAAGAAGATGCCAAGATCCCGACCGTGTGCACGAGTCTCGAGCAGGCGCTCAATGCGCTCGATGAGGATCGCGAATTCCTCACCCGCGGCGGTGTCTTCTCCGACGATTTCATCGACGCCTACGTTGCGCTCAAGATGGAAGACGTCGATCGTATGCGTGTGACGACGCACCCGGTCGAGTTCGACATGTACTACAGCCTGTAAGCCAAACCGCGGCTGGTGCGTTGGAAAAGGACGGGTTCTGCCCGTCCTTTTCTTTTTTGGCGCGTGCGCCTGGCGCGCACAATGAGACGGGTTGCTACACTTCACGCCATGCAAGCATCAACCGGAAACGCCATGAAACGCCTGTGTGCCCTGATTCTCTGCGTGTCGGCCGGCAGCGTATTCGCCGACGTCTATAAGTGTGTTGAAACCGATCCGGCGAGCGGGGAGGCGCGTGTTACCTACACCAATACCGCCAGGGGCAAGAACTGCACACGGCTGAGCAAGGATTTGCCGGTGTCGTCGGTGCCGGGCCGGGCGGAGCCCAAGGCCGCGCCAGCGGCGTCGGGTCGCAGCTTTCCGCGGGTCAGCGAATCCGATCAGCGCAAGCGCGACGACGACCGGCGCACAATTCTCGAGGCTGAACTCGCGGCCGAGGAAAAGGCGCTCGAAGCGGCGCGCAAGGCACTTGCCGAAGAAGATGCGGTGCGCTACGGCAACGAGCAGAACTACCAGCGCAAGCTCGACCGGCTCCAGCCCTTCAAGGAAGAAGTCGAGCAGCATGAACGCAACGTCGAGGCGCTCAAGAAAGAGTTGCGCAACCTGCGTTGAGATTGCGCGCCCGTGATCCCCGCCCCATGCCATTGCGCGGCGGTGTGTATCAAAATCGCCCGCCGGGCGCACGGCAGCTGACAGCCTGCGAGTGTTCGATTTGCCCGCAATGTGGCGCTATGCGCGTCATACACGCGCAAGCCGGTGCGCCTTGTCGCCGCCGCCGGGACATGTGGCGCGTACCGGAGGGGACGCGCGTCGATCGTCTCCCATTCTTGCCGCAACTGCGGCTGCATGACCCACTATGAGCATTCGCGCCCACGCGGCGAGGCGACCTGCGGCGTCAACGCGTGGAACCTTCCGCCCGGTGTTATTGCTACGCTGCGTGTAAGCCGTTTCGATAGTGCCGACCGCGGAACCCGCATGGACTGAGTGCCGGCCGAAAAAAAATGCGCCCCGCATTGCAACTGGCGCGTATCTTGCTCGTTCTCAACCACAATGAATGCCGCCAACACCACTTCGCGCTTTTCCGGTCTCGACCTGCTGTCCACCGCGGTGGTGCTGATCGACGAAGCGTTCACGTTGCGATACCTCAATTCCGGGGCGGAGAATTTTTTCGGGGTCAGCGCGGCGCGCATGACCGGTCGCCCGCTGACCGCATTGCTTGGTGATCTCAACGGCCTCGAGCCGGCGCTGAGGGCCGCGCTGGATGACAACTGGAGCTATACGGGCAAGGACTTGCGCATTCGCCTCGGCGGCCACGGCGACGCCCTGCATGTCGATTGCACGGTCAGCCCGGTCGAAGCACCGGGTGTGCGCCTGCTGCTTGAATTCCGCCCGATCGACGCGCAATTGCGCGTCACCCGCGAGGAGTTGCTGCTGCAGCAGCAACAGGCCAATCGTGAACTGATCCGCAATCTGGCACACGAAATCAAGAACCCGCTGGGTGGCATCCGCGGGTCGGCGCAATTGCTCGAGGGCGAGCTGGCCGACCCGCAGTTGAAGGAATTCACCGGCGTCATCATTGCAGAAACCGATCGCCTGCTGGCGCTCATGAAGCGACTGCTCGGCAACCATGCGGTGATGCATCCGGCGCCGCTCAACATACACGACGTCATTGAGCGGGTGCGCCGGCTCATCCTCGCGGAGTACCCGGGTCTCACCGTGACGCGCGACTACGACACCAGCCTGCCGGACATCACGGGCGACCGCGAGCAGCTTATCCAGGCGGTGCTGAACATCGTGCGCAACGCCGCGCAGGCGGTCGATGGCATCGGCCGCATCGAACTGCGCACGCGCGCCAGGCGCCAGGCCACCTTTGCCAAGCGGCGCTTCAGGCTGGCGCTCAAATTGCAGGTCATCGATGACGGCCCCGGTATCGACGAGCATATGCTTGACCAGATTTTTTATCCGCTCGTATCCGGGCGCGATGGCGGCAGTGGATTGGGGCTGTCACTGGCGCAAACCATCATCGAGCAGCATCAGGGCATGATCGATGTGCACAGCGTGCCCGGCCGCACTGCGTTCACGCTGCTGTTGCCCGTTCCGGAAAAGCATGCGGGCTGATGCGGCTGCATGCACCGATTTGGTGCTTGAAACGTGGAAGCCGCAGTTGACCGCGACTTACTATTGGTGAGTTTTTGTGGAAACAACCTACTTGTCCTCCGATAGGCAACACCGATCGTGTGAGCGCGCAACGCGCCCGAGTGAACGACGGGCGTGGCGCCTGACTGCGTTCCCTCATTTGGCAACTGAGGTTGCGGGGGCCGTTCCCGCGTCCTCCTCGTGTCTCGTCAGACGACCCGCCAGCGGCACACGCGTGCGCGTCCAACGACGCTTAACAGGTTGAGTCCTATGGAAACGGTCTGGATTGTTGACGATGATCGCTCGATCCGCTGGGTGCTCGAAAAGGCCTTGTCGCGCGAGGGTCTGTCCTATCGCAGTTTCGAGTCGGCCGATGCCGCGGTGGCGGCGCTCGGCACCCAGGGCCAGCAACCGAAGGTGCTGATTTCCGACATCCGCATGCCGGGTGCGTCCGGACTGGAACTGCTGGAGACCGTCAAGGCCCGGTTTGCCGACCTGCCCGTGATCATCATGACCGCGTATTCCGATCTCGACAGCGCGGTCTCGGCGTTCAAGGGCGGGGCCTTCGAATATCTGCCCAAGCCCTTCGATCTCGAGCAAGCGATGGGTCTGGTGCGGCGCGCCATCGAGCAAGGCGCGATGCCCACCGAGCGCACTGACGAGTCGATCGTGGCGCCCGAAATTCTCGGCCAGGCGCCGGCCATGCAGGACGTTTTCCGCGCCATCGGCCGGCTCGCGCAATCGCACGCCACGGTGCTCATCAATGGCGAATCGGGCACCGGCAAGGAATTGGTGGCGCGCGCGTTGCACCGCCACAGCCCGCGCCGCGACGCACCGTTCATCGCCATCAACACGGCGGCCATCCCGCGCGATCTGCTCGAGTCCGAATTGTTCGGCCACGAACGTGGCGCGTTCACCGGCGCCGCCGCGCAGCGCCGCGGCCGTTTCGAGCAGGCCGACGGCGGCACGCTCTTTCTTGACGAGATCGGCGACATGCCCGCCGAGTTGCAGACGCGCCTGCTGCGGGTGCTCTCTGACGGACATTTTTACCGCGTGGGCGGGCACCAGCCGGTGCGTGCCAACGTGCGCGTGATCGCCGCCACCCACCAGGATCTCGACGCGCGGGTGGCCGATGGGCGGTTTCGCGAAGACCTTTATCATCGCCTCAACGTCATCCGGTTGCGGCTCCCGCCGCTGCGCGAACGGCGCGAGGACATCGCACCGCTGATCGCCCACTTTCTCAAGAAAAGCGCGCGGGAGCTGGAAGTTGAGCCCAAACGGATGACCGATGCTGCGCTCGAGCATCTGCAAGTGCAGGCGTTTCCCGGTAACGTGCGCCAGCTCGAAAACCTGTGCCACTGGATCACGGTGATGGCGCCGGGCCAAGCCGTGGACATCGACGATCTGCCCCCCGAGTTCCGCGATACCGCCGACGACGAGGCGGCGGGCGGCGACTGGTGCGCGGCGCTCGGCCGTGAAGCCGACCGCCTGCTCGCTTCTTCGCCGGGCACGGTGTTCGAGCAATTGACGCGAGCCTTCGAGCGCACGCTGATCGAGCGCGCCATGCAGAGCACCGGCGGGCGGCGCATCGACGCGGCGCAAATGCTGGGCATCGGGCGAAACACGATTACCCGCAAGATTCATGAACTCGGGCTCGGTGAGGCGCGCGATGCGGGTCCCGCCGACCCGGAGTAGGCCGCCGCGCCGCACGAACGCCCTGATATGGTGCATTCGCGGCGCTGATCGACGATAATCCCGCAAAACCCGGTGGGCGCTCCATCCGCTTCGGCAACCGATGCCTGCACATTCATGGGCCTTTAACGGCATTGCCTGTCGCGCCATGACGCGTTCGCCGACGTTTTCAAGAACGAGTTCTCTTTCGACGCCCAACGAGACACACACATGGTGAATGCGACCGAGATGCCGGGGCTTGACGCTGAGCGGTTGCGCGCTGCACTGGCGGGCGACGCCTCGCGCTTCGCGCTCGAGTTGCGCGCGGCCTGCGAATCGACCAACACGGCGCTGATCGACGCGCCGCTACCGGCTGACGGGCGGATCGCCGTGCTGGCCTGCGAGCGCCAGACTGCCGGGCGTGGCCGTCGGGGCCGACCGTGGCTGGCGTGGCCGGGCGCGAGCCTGACGTTTTCCACGCAGTGGCCCTTCGACGCCCACGCCCCCGCGCCTGCCGGCTTGTCGCTGGTTGCCGGAATCGCCGTGGCGACCGTGCTCGAGCAGTTCGGCGTCGCCGGCGTGGAACTCAAGTGGCCGAACGACATCCAGGTGCACGGCCGCAAGCTGGGCGGCATTCTGGTCGAGCTGGCCGGGACGCGGCCGACCGTCGCGGTGGTCGGTATCGGCCTCAATTTGACGTTTCCGCCCGATGCGA